>NZ_JBFBCE010000080.1:0-43643 GCF_040689595.1 Streptosporangium sp. NPDC051023
ACTAGCGGTCGATTGGCGCCGCGGCTTCATCGAGTGTGCGGGCGATCCACTCGGGCAGGGAGACGGCCGCATTCCGCGCCGCCGCGATCCAGCGCCGCGCGGCGGCGCCGCTGCCGGTGTGGCGCGGAGCCGTCCCACATCATGGAGGCGCGCCCTTCCGGCGTGCCAGATATTTCATACTTTGCGGAGCAATGACCGAGATGATCGGGGTGTTTGAGTGACCGCAGTGCTAGTGCTGGAAGACGGCCGTGTCTTCCATGGGACCCCTTACGGCGCCGAGGGCGAGACCTTCGGCGAGATGGTCTTCAACACCGGGATGACCGGCTACCAGGAGACCCTCACCGACCCCTCCTACCATCGCCAGATCGTCGCGATGACCGCGCCGCACATCGGCAACACGGGGGTCAACGACGAGGACCCCGAGTCCTCACGCGTCTGGGTCTCCGGCTACGTGGTCCGCGAACCCGCCCGCGTCTCCTCCAACTGGCGCGCCAACCGCTCCCTCGACGACTATCTCAAGGAGCAGGGCGTCGTCGGCATCGCCATCCCCGGAACCCGCGCCCTCACCCGCCACCTGCGTGAGCGCGGCGCCATGCGCGCCGGGGTCTTCTCCGGCAAGGCTTTGGCCCCGGTCGAGGAGCTTCTCGACCGGGTGCGTAACAGCCCCGCGATGGAGGGCGCCGACCTCGCGGAGGCGGTCTCGACCGCGGAGCCGTACATCGTGCCCGCCATCGGCGCCAAGCGGTTCACCGTCGCGGCCGTCGACCTCGGCATCAAGGCGATGACCCCGCACCGGATGGCGGAGCGCGGCTGCGAGGTGCACGTCCTGCCCGCCTCAAGCACCGCGGAGGACATCCTCGCGCTGAACCCGGACGGGGTGTTCTTCTCCAACGGCCCCGGCGACCCGGCCACCGCCGACCGGCAGGTCGAGGCGCTGCGCGGGGTCCTCGCCGCGGGCAAGCCGTTCTTCGGCATCTGCTTCGGCAACCAGATCTTCGGCAGGGCCCTCGGGCTCGGCACCTACAAGCTGCGCTACGGCCACCGCGGGGTCAACCAGCCGGTCCAGGACCGCCGCACCGGCAAGGTGGAGATCTCCGCGCACAACCACGGCTTCGCCGTGCAGGCCCCTCTGGACGGCAGCTTCGACACGCCGTACGGCCCGGCGGAGGTCAGCCACGTCAACCTCAACGACGACTGCGTCGAGGGGCTGCGGCTGATCGACCGTCCCGCCTTCAGCGTCCAGTACCACCCGGAGGCCGCGGCGGGCCCGCACGACTCCGCCGGGCTGTTCGACCGGTTCTGCGCGCTGATGGAAGAGACAACGAACACGACGGAGGGCAGCAAGGGTGCCTAAGCGCACGGACATCCAGTCGGTCATGGTGATCGGCTCAGGGCCGATCGTGATCGGGCAGGCCTGCGAGTTCGACTACTCCGGCACCCAGGCCTGCCGCGTGCTGCGCGCGGAGGGCTTCCGCGTGATCCTCGTCAACAGCAACCCGGCGACGATCATGACGGACCCCGAGTTCGCCGACGCGACCTACGTCGAGCCGATCACCCCGGACATCGTCGAGAAGATCATCGCCAAGGAGCGCCCCGACGCGCTGCTGCCGACCCTGGGCGGCCAGACCGCGCTCAACACCGCGATCGCCCTGCACGAGGCCGGAGTCCTGGCCAAGTACGAGGTCGAGCTGATCGGCGCGGACGTCGACGCCATCCAGGCGGGCGAGAACCGCGAGCTGTTCAAGGACATCGTGGCCAAGGTCGCCGACGAGCGCGGCCTCAACGCCGAGTCGGCCCGCTCGTTCGTCTGCCACACCATGGACGAGTGCCTGGCCGCCGCGGGCGAGCTGGGCTACCCGCTGGTCGTGCGGCCCTCCTTCACCATGGGCGGCGTCGGCTCCGGCTTCGCCCACGACGAGGACGAGCTGCGCAGGATCGCGGGCGCGGGCCTCGACGCCTCGCCGACCACCGAGGTGCTCCTCGAGGAGTCCATCCTCGGCTGGAAGGAGTACGAGCTGGAGGTCATGCGCGACAAGGCCGACAACGTCGTCATCGTCTGCTCCATCGAGAACCTCGACCCGATGGGCGTGCACACCGGCGACAGCGTCACCGTGGCCCCCGCGCTGACCCTCACCGACCGCGAGTACCAGAACATGCGCGACGTCGCCATCGCGGTCATCCGCGAGGTCGGCGTCGACACCGGCGGCTGCAACATCCAGTTCGCCGTCGACCCGCGCACGGGACGCATGGTCGTCATCGAGATGAACCCCCGCGTCTCCCGCTCCAGCGCCCTCGCCTCCAAGGCCACCGGCTTCCCGATCGCCAAGATCGCGGCCAAGCTGGCCATCGGCTACACCCTGGACGAGATCCCCAACGACATCACCAGGGAGACTCCGGCCTCGTTCGAGCCCTCCCTCGACTACATCGTGGTCAAGGTGCCGCGGTTCGCCTTCGACAAGTTCCCCGGCGCCGACCAGACCCTGACCACTCACATGAAGTCGGTCGGCGAGGCCATGGCCATCGGCCGGTCCTTCCCCGAGGCCCTGCAGAAGGCGCTGCGCTCGCTGGAGAAGAAGGGCGCGACCTTCACCTGGGCGGGGGAACCGGGAGACAAGGACGAGCTCCTCGCGGCCTGCCGCACCCCGCACGACGGCAGGCTGCGCACCATGCAGCAGGCCATCTGCGCCGGGGCGACCCCGGCCGAGCTGTTCGAGGCGACCGCGGTCGACCCGTGGTTCCTCGACCAGCTCTACGCGATCGACGAGGTCGCCGCCGAGCTGCGCGAGGCCGCCCAGCTCACCGCGGAGACGCTGACGAGGGCCAAGCGGTACGGCTTCGCCGACGCGCAGATCGCCGAGCTGCGCGGCATGACCGAGCACAGGGTCCGCGACCTGCGCCACGCCCTGGGCGTGCGGCCCGTCTACAACACCGTGGACACCTGCGCCGCCGAGTTCGCCGCCAAGACGCCCTACCTCTACTCCACCTATGACGAGGAGACCGAGGTCCCCTACGGAGACCGCCCCAAGGTCCTCATCCTCGGCTCGGGTCCGAACCGCATCGGGCAGGGCATCGAGTTCGACTACGCCTGCGTGCACGCCTCCTTCGAGCTCTCGGCCGCCGGGTACGAGACCGTCATGGTCAACTGCAACCCGGAGACGGTCTCGACCGACTACGACACCTCCGACCGGCTCTACTTCGAGCCGCTCACCCTGGAGGACGTCCTGGAGGTCGTCCACGCCGAGCAGCAGACGGGGCCCGTCGCGGGCGTCATCGTCCAGCTCGGCGGCCAGACCCCGCTCGGCCTGGCCCAGGCGCTCAAGGACGCCGGGGTCCCGATCGTCGGCACCTCGCCCGAGTCGATCCACCTGGCCGAGGAGCGCGGAGCCTTCGGCCGGGTCCTGGCCGAAGCCGGGCTGCCGGCGCCCAAGCACGGCACCGCGGTGACCGTGGACGACGCGCTGGCCATCGCCGAGGAGATCGGCTACCCGGTGCTGGTGCGGCCCTCCTACGTCCTTGGCGGCGCGGGCATGGCCATCGTCTACGACGACGAGACGCTGACCACCTACATGGCCAAGGCGGGCGCGGCCAGCGACCACCCGGTCCTGGTGGACAAGTTCCTCGACGAGGCCGTTGAGATCGACGTCGACGCGCTGTTCGACGGCGAGGAGCTCTACCTCGGCGGCGTGATGGAGCACATCGAGGAGGCCGGGATCCACTCCGGCGACTCGGCCTGCTCGCTGCCCCCGATGACGCTCGGCGGCCACGACATCAAGCGCATCCGTGCCGCGACCGAGGCCATCGCCAGGGGAGTGGGCGTGCGCGGTCTGCTGAACGTGCAGTACGCCATGTCGGCCAACATCCTCTACGTGCTGGAGGCCAACCCGCGGGCCAGCCGTACCGTGCCGTTCGTCTCCAAGGCGACGGCGGTGCCGCTGGCCAAGGCGGCGGCCAGGGTGATGATGGGCGCGACCGTCGCCGAGCTGCGCGCGGAGGGCATCCTTCCCGCGGATGGCGACGGCGGCACCATGCCGCTCGACGCGCCCATCGCGGTCAAGGAGGCCGTGCTGCCGTTCAACCGGTTCAGGGGCGTCGACACCGTGCTCGGCCCTGAGATGCGCTCGACCGGCGAGGTCATGGGCATCGACGAGTTCTTCGGCACGGCCTACGCCAAGTCCCAGGCCGCCGCCTACGGCTCGCTGCCGACCAAGGGGCGGGCGTTCGTCTCGGTCGCCAACCGCGACAAGCGCGCGATGATCTTCCCGGTCAAGGCGCTCGCCGACCTCGGCTTCGAGATCCTGGCCACCGAGGGGACGGCCGAGGTGCTGCGCCGCAACGGCGTCCATGCCAAGATCGTGCGCAAGCAGAGCGACGGGACGGGTCCCGATGGGGAGCCGACCATCGGCAGGCGCATCTTGGACGGCGAGGTGGATCTCATCGTGAACACGCCCTTCGGCAGCCCCGGTCAGTCCGGGCCGCGGCTGGACGGCTACGAGATCCGCACCGCGGCCGTGCTGCGGGGCGTCCCCTGCATCACGACCGTCCAGGGGCTGGCCGCGGCCGTACAGGGCATCCAGGCCATCGTCCGCGGCGATGTGGGCGTACGGTCGCTCCAGGAGCACTCGGAGCGGCTGAGGGGACGAGTGAGCGGAGCGGCCGGCGAAGGATGAGCCGTCCGTGTAGTGAGCGAGGAACCGAACGCGACCATGGGTGTGTGCGGCTGAGGGGACGAGTGAGCGGAGCGGCCGGCGAAGGATGAGCCGTCCGCGTAGTGAACGAGGAACCGAACGCGACCATGGACACAGCACGCCTGCGGGGTTGATGCCTTAAGCGGAGGTGAGGGAGACGCCTGTTACTCCGGTACAGGTGACGGGCACGGTGCTGACGACGCGCCGGGTCGACGCCTACCATGCGCTGACCGTGGTCGCGCCCGGCATCGCCGAGCGGTTCAGGCCGGGGCACTTCGTTTCGGTGGCCGTCGGCGGATCACACACGTCGATGCTGACGCGCCGTGCCTTCTTCGTCCACGATGTCAAGCCCGACTACGGCGGCACGGTCGAATTCGTCTTCACCGTGAGCGGTCCGGGCACGGCGTGGCTGGCCGAGCGCCGCGCCCGTGACACGCTCGACCTGGTCGGGCCGCTCGGCAGGCCGTTCCCGCTGCCGCGCGACCCGGTGACCTGTGTTCTGGTCGGTGGCGAGTACGGCTCCGCGACGCTGTTCACCGTGGCCGACGCCCTCCAGCAGCGCGGCTGCCGCGTCGACTTCGTGCTCGGCGCGGCCTCCGCCGACCGGGTCTTCGGTGCGCTGCGCGCCAGGAGGATGGGGGAGACGACCACCCTGACCACGGAGGACGGCTCCCTCGGCATGCGCGGCCGGGTGGCCGACGTGCTGCCCGGCGTGATCGCCGACGTCAGGGCTGATGCGGTCTACGCGTGCGGCCCCATGGAGATGCTGCGCGGCGTCACCGCCGTCGCGGTCGAGTTCGACATTCCGGTCCAGGTGGCCGTCGAGGAGCGGATGGCCTGCGGGATCGGTGTGTGCATGACGTGCGTGCTCCCGGTCATCGGAGACGACGGTGTCACCCGGATGGTGCGCTCGTGCGTCGAAGGACCGGTCTTCAGGGGCGAGCGCGTCCGCTTCGACGATGTGGGGACGATCCCGTTCGACGCGCTCGGGGCGCCGGGTGGGGGAACACGGAATGTCGGTTGACATGCGGACGTACCTGGGGCATGTGGAACTGGTCAACCCGATCACCACGGCCGCGGGATGCGCCGCCTCGGGCTCTGAGCTGGCCCAGTTCTTCGACCTCAGCCGCATCGGCGCGTTGACCACCCGGTCGATCACCATGGCCCCCAGGGCGGGCCGTCCGACCCCCAGGATGGCCGAGACGCCCTCGGGGCTGCTCAACGCCGTCGGGCTGCAGGGGCCGGGGGTCGACGCCTTCCTGGAGCGTGAGCTGCCCTGGCTGGCCCAGCGAGGCGTCAGGACCGTGGTCTCCATCGGGGGCGGGACCGTTGCCGAGTACACCGCGCTCGCGCGCAGGCTCACCGACGCCCCCGGTGTGACCGCCGTCGAGGTCAACCTGTCCTGTCCCAACATCGAGGACCGGGGCAGGGTCTTCGCCCGTGACGGGGCCTCCTCGGCCGAGGTGGTCGCCTCGGTGCGCTCGGTCATGCGCTACGACGTCCCGGTGGTCGCCAAGCTGTCGCCGGACGTGGTGGACATCGTGAGCGTCGCCAGGGCGTGCGTCGACGGAGGCGCCGACGCGCTTTCGATGATCAACAGCCCGATCGGCATGAGCATCGACACCGAGGCCATGCGCCCCTCGCTGGCCGCGGTCACCGGTGGCCTGTCGGGACCGGCCATCAGGCCGCTGGCCGTACGCTGCGTGTGGCAGGTCCACGCGGCGCTGCCCAGCGTGCCCATCATCGGCATGGGCGGTGTGCTGACCGGCAGGGACGCCTTCGAGCTCATCCTCGCGGGCGCCTGTGTCGTCGCTGTGGGCACCGCGCTGTTCCACGACCCATATGCCTGCCTTCGCGTCCTGCGGGAGCTTGAGGAGCTTCTGGCGGCGCGGGGGTTCCATCGGCTGGCCGACGCCGTCGGGCTGGCCCATCGCCCGCCGGGTGCTTCCGCCCGGCACCGGATAGACCTGGAGGAGAGTTCCCTGTGACGCCCGCACCCATCGCCGTCGCCCTGGACGCGCCCGACCTGGAGACCGCGGCCCGCTGGGCGAGCATGGTCACGCCACACGTCAGCACAGTGAAGGTCGGACTCGAACTCTACCTCCGTTACGGCCCCGAGGTGATCGCCTCGGTCAGGGGCGCGAGCGGTGTCCAGGTCTTTCTCGACCTCAAGCTGCACGACATCCCGAACACGGTCGCGGGCGCGGCCAGGGCCGTCGCGCGGCTCAAGCCCGCCATCCTGACCGTCCACGCGACGGGTGGCCCCGCCATGATCAGGGCGGCGGTCGACGCGCTTCCGGACACCCGGATCGCGGCCGTGACGCTGCTCACCTCGCTCTCGGAGGCCGACCTGGAGAGGATCGGCGTCTCCGGCTCTCCAGGCGACGCCGTGCGCCGCCTGGCGACGCTCGCCGTCGACGCGGGCGCGCAGGCCCTCGTGTGCTCGCCGCGTGAGGTCGCCGCGGTGCGAGCAGAGGTCGGCCCGGACATCACCCTGATCACTCCCGGCGTCCGCCCCGCCGGCGCCGAGACTCAGGACCAGGCAAGAGTAGCGACTCCCGAGAGGGCTTTCGCCGACGGGGCCGATCTTCTGGTGATCGGCCGCCCGATCACCGGTTCCGCGGACCCCGGCGCGGCGGCCGCGGGAATCGCCGCGGCGCTCCGGCGCGCCTTCGCACCGGCCAACAGGGGCGCCTGATCGACTCCCCCGAAAAACGCGGAGTTGAGGGTCGTTTCATCGACACTCGGCGACTTTTGAGCTACAGAAAGTGACGAAGTAGATTTTCTCAGGGAAGAAACTGGTCTTGACGTTGCTTGAAGCGCGATGACCAGCTAGTTTCCCTTCCCGTCCGAGTACATCGACAGGAAATTCGAGGTGACCCGGCGTGGCTCTTCCTCCCCTTACCCCTGAGCAGCGCGCCGCAGCCCTAGAGAAGGCTGCCAAGGCCCGCCGAGAGCGTGCCGAGGTTAAGAACCGCCTGAAGCACGGCGCTATCTCTCTGGCTGAGGTGCTCAAAGACGGGCAGGCTGACGACGTCATCGGCAAGATGAAGGTGTCGGCTCTTCTGGAGTCGCTCCCCGGCGTGGGCAAGGTCCGCGCCAAGCAGCTGATGGAGCGGCTTGGCATCGCAGAGTCCCGCCGCGTGCGGGGCCTCGGCGCCAACCAGCGGGCATCGCTCGAGCGTGAGTTCGGCGGGGCCGAGAGCTAATCTCGGTTCGGTACGCACACGCTCACCCCGCGGCAGCGGGAACAGCATCACGGGGGGTTTTGGAGTTGACCGGAACATCGAGGTCCGACGGGAGTCGGGCTCCGGGGAGAACCGCTGAGAGCGGGTCTGGTGGCTCCGCGTCCCCGGTCGCAGGCTTGGAGGGGGCAGCCGCCCTCGCCGGGCCGACCGGCAACCGCCTGACGGTCCTCTCAGGGCCGTCAGGCGTTGGCAAGTCCACGGTCGTCGCCGAGCTTCGGCGGGCACACCCCGAGGTGTGGCTGTCGGTCTCGGTGACCACCAGGAAGCCCCGTCCCGGGGAGACCCACGGGGTGGAGTACTTCTTCGCCGACGACGAGGAGTTCGACCGCCTCGCCGCCTCGGGCGAGCTGCTCGAATGGGCGGAGTTCGCGGGCAACCGGTACGGCACGCCGCGCGGCCCGGTGCTCGCCAAGCTCGAGGCCGGGGTTCCCACGCTCCTCGAGATCGACCTTCAGGGGGCCCGCCAGGTCCGCGCGACCATGCCGGAGGCCCTGCTGGTCTTCCTGGCCCCGCCGTCCTGGGAGGAGCTCGAGAAGCGCCTGCGAGGCAGGGGCACGGAGCCCGAGGACGTCATCGCGCGCCGCCTCGCCGCGGGCCGGATCGAGATGGCCGCCGAGCAGGAGTTCGACCTGTCCCTGGTGAACACATCCGTCCAGGACGTATGCCACCGGCTGATAGCCTTGTTGGCTGATGCTCCCGAGGCTTCGAGCCCCGGACGTTCACCTAGCTAGGGGAAAACACAACGTGGCAACGAACGCGGCCTACTCCGAAGGCATCACCAACCCGTCGATCGACGCCCTGCTCGACATCGTCGACAGCAAGTACAGCCTCGTGATCTTCGGTTCGAAGCGCGCCCGCCAGATCAACGCCTACTACTCCCAGCTGGGCGAGGGCCTGCTCGAGTACGTCGGCCCGCTCGTCGAGACCCACGCGCAGGAGAAGCCGCTGTCCATCGCGCTGCGCGAGGTCAGCGAGGGCCTGCTGACCTCAGAGCCGATCGAGGGCTAGTCCCACCGATGCGGACGCCTGGCGAGGGCGCGGACGGCGCGCCCGTGGCCGCCCCCTCCGCCCCTGGATCCGCCGCGGAACGGCCCGCCGCACGTGACGGCGGCTCTCCCGCGGCAGGCTCGCGGGGAGTCGGCCGCGGACCGGCCGTCGTCCTTGGGGTGAGCGCGGGCATCGCCGCCTACAAGGCCTGCGAGTTGCTGCGCCTGTTCACCGAGTCCGGTCACGACGTCCGCGTCGTCCCCACCAGGGAGGCGCTCCGTTTCGTCGGCGAGCCGACCTGGGCAGCCCTGTCCGGCAACCCCGTGGCGACCGACGTCTGGGAGTCCGTGCACGAGGTGCCCCACGTCAGGATCGGGCAGGAGGCTGACCTGGTCGTGGTCGCCCCCGCGACCGCCGACCTGCTCGCCAAGGCCGCCCACGGGCTGGCCGGGGACCTGCTGACCAACACCCTGCTCACCGCGCGCTGTCCGGTGGTCTTCGCCCCCGCCATGCACACCGAGATGTGGGAGCACCCTGCGACCCGCGCGAACGTCGCCACGCTCCGCGAGCGCGGCGCGATCGTCATCGACCCCGCCGTCGGCCGCCTCACCGGCGCCGACACGGGCCGCGGGCGGCTGCCGGACCCGAAGGAGATCTTCGAGATCTGCCGGGGAGTCCTGGCGGGCCGTCCCGCCGACCTGGCGGGGCGCCGCCTGGTGATCTCCGCGGGAGGCACCCGAGAGGCCATCGACCCGGTCCGCTTCCTCGGCAACCGCTCCTCGGGCCTGCAGGGCTACGCGCTGGCCCGTACGGCCCTGGCCCGTGGCGCCGAGGTCACCCTGGTCGCCGCCAACGTCGCCCTGCCCGACCCGGCGGGGGCGACGGTCGTCCGGGTCGAGTCGGCACTCGAACTGCGTGCCGCCGTGCTCGAGGCGGTCGAGAACGCGGACGCGGTGGTCATGGCCGCCGCGGTTGCCGACTTCAGACCGGCGCGGCGGAGCGGCTCGAAGGTCAAGAAGACCTCAGCCGATCCCGACCCTATCCATTTGGTGAAAAATCCGGACATCCTTGCTGAGCTGGGTGAGCGCCGCAGGGAGGGGCTCAAGCCGTACCCCCAGGTCATCGTCGGATTCGCCGCAGAGACCGACGACGTGCTCGCCAACGGGCGTGCCAAGCTCGCCCGCAAGGGCTGTGACCTGCTGGTCGTCAACCAGGTCGGGGAGAATCTCGCGTTCGGCACACCGGACAACGCGGCGGTCGTGCTGGCCGCGGACGGCGATCCGGTGGAGATCCCGCGTGGTCCCAAGGAGGCCCTCGCCGACGTGGTCTGGGACCTCGTCGCCGAACGCCTCGTCTGATCTGCTTGCTGGAGATCCTCTCGCGGCGGATACTGCGTCCGAAGTGGTGTGGAACGTTACGCCCGGGAGGGTTTTGACCATGCCGGTGTCTGCCGCAGTCAGGGGACGCTGCCGCGCCCTTCTTCCCCCGGGGGAGGACATCCGCTACATCCTGCCCGCCCTTTCGGTGAACTCGCCGGGTATGGCGACCTTCCTCATCGTGGTCACCGACCGGTCGGTCCTGGTGCTGTCCACCAAGTTCTTCGACCGCGACATCCCGAGCTCCGTCTACGCCACCCACTCGCGCCGGACCAGGCTCGGCCCCGTGGAGTTCTCCGCGGGCGCGGCCATCGAGCTCGGCGGCATGGTGTTCGAGATCGACGAGGAGTACGCGGCGGTGGTGTGCGCGGCGGACGCCGAGGTCTTCGCGCCGGAGACGCTGCCCCCCGACCCGCTGCCCGACCTCTGACCCCGGTTCTCCACCGCGCGGGCTCGTGGGGGCCCTCGCCGTACCGGATAAAAGGGTGAATATCCGGGGATAAAGGATGAAAGGTGCAAAACGACAAGGGGTGGTTCCGGGATTGATGGGGGCCTCACGGGCGCTGTACGTGGTCCGCGTTCTCGCCGTGCTGCTGTCCGTCGCGTTCCCCTACGGCCTCGCGGCCCGTGGGGGCCGGGTGGCCCGCGCCGATCCGCCGGTCCCCGTCTCCCGCCCCGTGACCGACGCGGCGGGTGTGCTCGGCGGTCGTCGGGGCCAGGTCGACAGGGCCGTCGCCAGGCTGAGAGCCGTCCACGGGGTGCGCCTCTACGTCGTCTACGTCAAGGACTTCTCCGGGCTGTCCGCGCAGGAGTGGGCCTCACAGGCGGCCCTGCGCAGCCATCTGGGCAGACTCGACCTGCTGCTCGCCTTCTCCGTCGGGGAACGGCGCTACGCCGTCTCCGCGGACTCGCGCTTCCCGCTGTCCTCCGGGGAGCTCGACGCGGTCGCCGCGACCGTGATCGAGCCCGCCCTGCGGCACGGCGACTGGGCGGGCGCGGCGATCGGCGCCGCGGAGGAGTACGGCGCGACCCTCGCCGAACGGGGCAAGATCCACGCGGCTGATCGGCCCGGGGGCGGGCCGGGCGGAGGTCCCGGGGTGGCGTGAGTCCCGGGGACGAGCCGGGTGGAGGTCCCGGGGTGGCGTGAGTCCCGGGTGGGAAACCCGGCGGGTCCTGGGCGGAAACCCGGCGCGGCGCGGTTCCGGCGAAGGAGGCGGTGGCCGTCCCCCGATTTCGGCTCGCCGGATTCGGGGCAATTTCGCAGCGCCACGCCAGGTGGGGCTAGAATTCGGCGAGCGCTCTCAGTGTCGTGCCGACACGGGGAGCCCCCAGACGCCAGCAGCCGCTGCATGAGGAGCCACTGACTTGTCCCGTCGCCTGTTCACCTCCGAGTCGGTCACCGAGGGCCACCCGGACAAGATCGCCGACCAGATCAGTGACGCGATTCTCGACGCCATGCTCAAGGGTGACCCCAAGAGTCGTGTCGCGGTCGAGACGCTGATCACCACCGGTCAGGTCCACGTCGCCGGAGAGGTGACGACGGAGACCTACGTCGACATCCCCGGCCTCATCCGGGAGAAGATCCTCGAGATCGGTTACGACGCCTCCCACAAGGGCTTCGACGGCGCCTCCTGCGGTGTGTCGGTGTCCATCGGCGCGCAGTCGCCCGACATCGCCCAGGGCGTCGACTCCGCCTACGAGGCCCGTGAGGGCGAGGGTTCCGACGAGCTCGACCGTCAGGGCGCGGGCGACCAGGGCCTGATGTTCGGCTACGCCTCGCGCGAGACCCCCGAGCTGATGCCGCTGCCGATCCAGCTGGCCCACCGCCTGGCCGAGCGCCTGTCGGAGGTCCGTAAGAACGGCACCGTTCCCTACCTCCGTCCCGACGGCAAGACCCAGGTCACCATCGAGTACGACGGCGACAAGCCGGTTCGCCTCGACACCGTGGTCGTCTCCACCCAGCACGCGGCTGAGATCGACCTCAAGGAGATGCTCGCTCCGGACATCAAGGAGCACGTGGTCGACCCGGTGCTCGCGGGCGTGGAGATCGACACCGAGGGCTACCGCCTGCTGGTCAACCCGACCGGCCGTTTCGAGATCGGCGGCCCGATGGGCGACGCCGGTCTGACCGGCCGCAAGATCATCGTTGACACCTACGGCGGCATGGCCCGCCACGGTGGCGGTGCCTTCTCCGGCAAGGACCCGTCCAAGGTGGACCGCTCCGCCGCCTACGCCATGCGCTGGGTCGCCAAGAACATCGTGGCCGCCGAGCTGGCGGACCGCGCCGAGGTCCAGGTCGCCTACGCCATCGGCAAGGCGCACCCGGTCGGCGTGTTCGTCGAGACCTTCGGCACCGAGAAGATCCCGGTCGAGAAGATCCAGGAAGCCGTGCTCAGCGTCTTCGACCTGCGCCCGGCCGCGATCATCCGCGACCTCGACCTGCTCCGCCCGATCTACTCGGGGACCTCGGCCTACGGTCACTTCGGCCGTCCCGAGTTCTCCTGGGAGGCCACCGACCGGGCCGACGCCCTGCGCAAGGCCGCCGGTCTCTGACCGATCGCGCCGCACCTGCACGGGACGGCCCCCGCGAGACGTCTCGCGGGGGCTTTCCCGTTCCCTGCGCCTTTCCCTGCGCCTTTGCCGCACCGGACGCCCGTCGGCCTGCCGGTACGGCGGGCCCTCGTCCGGTGCCTGCGGAACGGCCCGGACTCCGGTGGCCTCGGCCTGTCATGTTCATCGGGCCGGTCGTAGGCTGAAGGTCAGGACGCTCGCCCGGCGAACGCGGTCCGCTCGCGGAAGACCGGGTGGGCAGACGCGGCTCGCGCGGTTGCGGGGGTGAAGCCGATGAGGTTTCACGATGTACGGCTTGCCGGGGCGGTGAGCGCGGTGATGTTCACCACGGTCGTCGCCGGTGGAGCGGCGGCGCAGACGCAGCCACTGAAGTGCACCGCGCCGCCCCTGCCGGGTCACGTGGTGAACGTGACCCTGGCGGACATGGGCCCGGGCATGATGAGCGACGGCCCCGGGCCGCAGGGCATGCGGATGCGCCTGTTCGCGACCCCGGCGAAGGTCCCCGCGGGGACCGTGTCGCTGCGGGTGGTGAACGAGGGGGTCATCGCCCACGAGGTCGTCGTGCTGCCGCTTGCGTCAGGTCAGGCCCCGGGACGGCGGGACGAGGGTTCCGATCAGCGCGTCGACGAGGCGGGCAGCCTGGGAGAGGCGTCGCACGACTGCGCCGCGGGCAAGGGGGAAGGCATCTCCCCCGGGGCCATGGGCTGGACCACGCTGACGTTGCGCCCCGGCCGTTACGAGCTGGTGTGCAACTTCCCCGGTCATTACGTCAGGGGCATGTACGCCGAACTCGACGTCACCGGGTGACGGCGCCCGCCGCCGTCAGGCCGGTGAGGATGTCGTTGTACGTGATCTCGTCGGCCTTGCCGCTGCGCCGGAGCAGGATGGTGGTGTTCATGATGTGTTCGGACATCATGAACACCAGGGGATTGGATTTCATGCCCTCTGGTACTGCCTGGGCCTGTAACGACAGATGCGAAGAATGTGCTGATAGATGATCAAGACTTGAGGGCCATCGGCGTTCAGATGACGTCGCGGCGGCGGAAGCCGACGAAGCCGACGGCGGTGAAGAGCGCGGCGATGGCGCTGATCCACGCCAGTCCGGTCCAGTCGGTGCCGGCCACGGTGATGGCGGGGACGTGACGCAGAGGGCTGATGTCGAGGATCACCTCCTTGAGGTTGAACAGCGGCCCAAGGATGGTGAGAGCGAAGGTGAGCACGACGCCGAGCCAGCCGACCAGCCGGACGCGGGGGTTGGCGCCGACTGCGGCCAGGGCCAGGGCGATCAGCACCCATACGGCCGGTACGGTGACCGCGGCCTGCCCGATGACGTCGGCGACGGCGATGCCCGGCTGCGCCTGGGAGGCCACCAGGCCCAGGACGGTTCCGGCGATGAGCATGCCGAGCGCGGGCCCCGCGAACGCCACGAGGGCGTTGCCGGCCAGGTAGGTCGAGCGGCGCAGCGAGCCGGCCAGAAGCGGCTCGACCCGGTGGTCGATCTCCTCGGCGTACACACGTAGGACGATCTGGACGCCGAAGACCGCGGCGATGATCGCGATGATCGACAGAATCTGGACGAGGAAGGCGAACAGCGGGCCCGCCGTACCGCTGATGCCCCCCAGGGGAACGAACCCGCCGGGGCCGTCGGCGAGGATGTCGCTGACGGGGCCGGCCAGGAAGCCGAAGACGGCGCCGAGACCGGCTAAGGCCGCCAGCCAGGAGATGAGTGAGCCACGGTTGAGCCGCAGGGCCAGGCCCCACACCGTGGCGGACCTGCCGCCGTGGGCCGGTCCACGGCGGGGGGCCATCATGCCCATGCCGAAGTCGCGGCGCCCGTTCAGGACCGCCGCGATCACGGCCGTCGCAGCGGCGAAGGCGAGGGCGGGCAGCAGCGGCCACAGATTGTTCCCGGAGGCCGGCTTGACCTGTTCCAGCCAGCCGAGCGGGGTCAGCCACGCCGTCCAGGCCGGGGCCTGGCTGGCGTCGACGTAGCCGCGGGCGATGAACGCCACGCCCAGGACGGTGACGGCGACGGTGTTGGCGGCGCGGGCCTCCGAACCGAGCTGAGCTGCGATTGCGGCCACGCCCGTGAACATCAGCCCGGCGGCGGTGAACGTCGCCGACAGCGCCAGGGTGTTCATCAGGCCGCCGCCGACCGCGACGGTGACCAGCCAGGACACCACGCCCAGTGTGACAGAGGCCAGCATCCCCATGGTCATTGCCGTGGCCAGGCGGGTCTGGCGGCCCATGACGCCGGAGGCCAGCAGTTCGGCCTGCCCGGAGTCCTCGTCGGCGCGGCTGTTGCGTACCACGATGAGAACGGCCATCAGCGCGGCGAAGAAGACGCCGAGAGCCCCGGCCCGCCACGCGTTGAACCCGTCTGCGCTCATCAGGTCGTGCGCGGGCCCGAAGATCAGGCTGAGCGCCGGGTTGGTGCCCAGGGTCGTGGCCAGCTTGGCACGGCTGGCCACGTCGGGAAACACCCAGTCGTAGGCCACGACCGAGGAGGCCGACAGCGCGGTGATCAGGACGATCCACGGCGCGATGTTGCGCCGGTCCTGGGCCAGCGCGACCTTCAGCAGCGGCCGCACGCCGGTCACGGAGCTCATGACCGACCGTCCTTTTCTGCGCCGTAGTGGCGAAGGAACAGGTCCTCCAGCGACGGCGGCGCCACGGTCAGCGCGCTGATCCGGTAGCGGCTCAGCTCGGCCATCGCGGCGTTGATCTCCGCGGGGTCCACGCCCGCGGTGAACCGGCCGCCTTCCAGCCGGCCGTCGTGGACGAAGCGCAACTCCTCCAGGCTCGCGGGCGGATCGTCCAGCACCGCGTGGACGGTGGTGCGGGTGTGCTTGCGCAACTGCTCCAAGGTGCCGACCTCGACCACCTTCCCGGCCCGGATGATGCTGATCCGGTCGGCCAGCGCCTCGGCCTCCGACAGGATGTGGCTGGACAGCAGTACGCTGCGCCCCCGCGCCTTCTCCTTGACGATCTCCTCCTGGAAGATCGCCTCCATCAGCGGGTCCAGGCCCGAGGTGGGCTCGTCCAGGATCAGCAGCTCCACATCCGAGGCCAGGGCGGCCACCAGCGCGACCTTCTGCCGGTTGCCCTTGGAGTACTGCCGGCCTCGCTTGGTGGGGTCGAGCTCGAAGCGCTCGATCAGCTCCCGGCGGCGCGTCTCGTCCAGCCCGCCGCGCAGGTTGCCCAGCAGGTCGATCGCCTGGCCGCCGGTCAGGCCCGGCCACAGCGTGACGTCCCCCGGCACGTAGGCCAGGCGGCGGTGCAGCGACACCACATCGCGCCATGGGTCGCCGCCCAGCAACTCCACCCGCCCGGCGTCAGCGCGCAGCAGGCCCAGCAGCACCCGGATGGTGGTCGACTTGCCCGCCCCGTTCGGGCCGAGGAATCCGTGTACCTCGCCGCGCTCCACCCGCAGATCCAGGCCGTCCAGCGCCCGGAAGGATCCGTAGGACTTCACCAGTCCTTCTGTACGGATCACCGTTTCGTTCATTGGGGGTCCCTTCCGCCCATGTCCTTGCACGCCACTTAAACATGAAGCATGACTGCATGCTACATTGATTCATGTATCAGATTGGAGAACACTTGTGACACCTGCTGGAGTCGAAGTCCCCGCAGACCTGGTGGAAGCAGCTCTGCGCGCCGCGCACCGGCTGGGCAAGGATGTCGCCGACGTTTCCGTCCTGGCGATCGCCAAGGAAGCAGGCGTCTCCCGCAGCACTCTGCTGCGCCGCATCGGCGGCTCACGCCAGGCCCTGGACGAGGCGGTGCGCGCCGCGGGCGTGGACCCCGGCGGGCAGCGGCCGGTACGCGAGCGCGCGATCGACGCGGGCGCGCACCTGATCGGCGCTCAAGGTCTGGCCGCGCTGACGCTGGAGGCGGTCGCCGCCCAGGCCGAGTGCTCCGTGCACAGCCTGTACGCCGCCTTCGGCGGCAGGGACGAACTGCTGCGAGCGATCTTCGAGACCCACAGCCCGATCCTGGACGTGGAGAAGGTGGTCTCCGGCCCGCACGCCGACCTGGGGGAGACCGTCAACAAGATCTACCGGCTGGTGGCCGAGGCGCTCACCCGGGAGCCGCGGGTGGTGCCCGCCATGCTCGCCGAAGCCCTGGCCCGTCCCGGTGAACCTGCCCTACGTGCCCTGCAGCAGCATTTCGCACCGCGCATGCTCGCCGGGCTGGGCACGTGGGTGGCCGAGGAGATGGCCATGGGACGCATCCGCAGCCTGCCGCCACCCCTGGTCATCCAGCAACTGATCGGCCCGGCCTTGATGCACTTCGTGACCCGTTCGGCCATCGACCAGGTCCCCGGTCTCGACCTGCCGAGCGTGGAGGAGACCTGCGCGGTGTTCGCCGACGCCTTCCTGCGCGCCGTCGGCGTGCCGTAGCCACAGCCAAGCGCCGAACGTCCCCACCCACGCGCTCCTTCTGCGCAGGAAGACAGGAATCCCCGATGACCCCGGCCTTCACTCCTCCGGACACGCCGGCTGACACTCCTCCAGGCACGCCGGCCGATGAGCCGAAAGCGAGCGCCGCGCGCATGCTGCTCGGCGTCATCGTCGGCGCGACCGTGCTGGTCGTGGTGATGCTGTGCGCCTTCGCGCTGCCCTCCGTCAAGGGCGGCCCGCACCACGTGCCGCTCGGGCTGGCCGGACCGCCGCAGGCCACCCAGGCCATCCAAACCCGGCTGCCCCGCGACGCCTGGGACGTCAGCACCTACCCCGACTCGCAGGCCCTGCAGACCGCCATCAAGCGGCGCGAGGTCATCGGCGGCCTCGCCCCCGGCGCCGACGGCCTGACCGTCTACACCGCCGGCGCGGGCGGCCAGCAGGCCGCGGCGGCGATCACCGCCCTGGGCGCCGGCATGGCCGCCCAGCAGCAGGCCAAGGCCACCGTGCAGGACCTGGTGCCCTTTCCCGCCGACGATCCCCGCGGCGTCGGGTTCACCGCCAGCGCTCTCCCAATGATCATCAGCGGTATCCTCCCCGCTGTCCTGCTGCTGCGCCTGTTCCCCGGCCACGCCAACCTGCGCCGCCGCCTGGCCGGCGTGATCCTGTTCGCCCTGGTCGCCGGAGCCGCCGTCGCCGCTGTCCTGCAGTACGGCTTCGGCTCACTGCACGGCGCCTACTGGCTCACCGCGCTCGGCCTGTCGCTGGGCATGGCCGCCCTGTCCATCCCCTTCCTCGCGCTGGAATCGCTGTTCGGCATGGCAGGTCTCGGGGCGGGCGCCGCGGTGATGATGCTCCTGGGCAACCCGCTGTCGGGCATGGCCGGGCCGTACTGGCTGCCTTCCGGCTGGGCCACTCTTGGCCAGCTTCTGCCTCCGGGCGCCTCCGGCAGCCTGGTGCGCGCCAACGCCTTCTTCGACGGCACCGGAGCGGGCGGGCCCGCGTTGGCTCTGGTCGCGTGGGCGCTGGCCGGCTTGCTGGTCATCCTCATCGCCGACCGTCGTACGGCTCGCAGTGCGCGGGCCGAAGCGACCGCGGCAGCAGCCGCCTGATCGCGCGCTAGGTCATGTCACGTCTCGATGGACCTTGCTTGGCCCGGCGTTCGTCCTCCACTGTTCGCCGGACCGAGCGGGGCCGCAGCGGCCACGAACACCCCTCGGTAGCGGCGCGTAAGGCTCTGCCGGGGCCGGCACCGGCCATCGTGGCACCCGCAGATGAAGCACCCCGCCGTGCCCGGCGGCGCTGGCGGACCGCCGCCCTGGGCGGCCTGGCCGTCTTGTTCGCCGCCGAGCTGGCATGGGGGTGGAACGCCCTGGCCTCGGCGGCAGCTCACCTGGGCGCCCCGCATACCGGCTGGCTGGCCGCTGCCCTGGCCGCGGAGGTGATCTCGATGGGAGCATACGCGCGCATGCAACGCCGCCTGCTGCGCTCGGCCGGGGTATGCGCCCCGCTCAGCCGCCATGTGGCACTCGCCTACGCGGCCCACTCACTGAGCGTCACCCTGCCAGGCGGTCCAGCCTTCTCCACGCGGCTGAACTACCAGCAGATGCGCCGCTTCGGAGCCAGCCCGGCCGTCGCCTCCTGGTCGATCGCGCTGTCGGGCATCCTGTCGGCCACCGCGCTGGCCGTCATCACCGTCGCCGGCACGCTGGGTGCCCAAGAGACCCTGCGATGGCCTGACCTGGCAGGCCTGGTGGTCGCCGCCCTGCTGGTCACCGTCGGCGTCCGTTGGGTCGTCCGCCGGCCCCACATCGTGATCCGAGTCCTAGGTGCCCTGTTGGGCCTGCTCAACCGAGTCCGGCGCCGGTCGGCGACAAACGGGATCGAGCGCGTCGAGGGCTTCGTCGGCCAGTTACGAGCCGCCCGCCTTTCTCCCCTCCAGGCCGCCGCCGCTTCGGGCTTCGCGCTCCTCAACTGGTTGCTGGACGCGGCCTGTCTGGGAGCGTGCCTACTGGCGGTGGGCGGCAGTGTCTCCCCGAGCGACCTGTTGCTCGCGTTCTGTCTCGGGATGGCCGCTTCCACCATCACCCTCGTTCCGGGCGGGCTGGGCATCATCGACAGCGCCCTGACCCTCGGCCTGACGACCGGCGGTGTCGGCACGGCCACCGCGATCGCCGCCGTCGTGCTCTACAGGATCATCAGCTTCGGCTTCGTCATCGGCACCGGATGGATCTTCTGGCTGATCATCCGACGCCGGGGGCGCACGCCCGTGACCTCGCACCCGTGACAGGCCGTCCCGCCGTCACGGGACTTTTCGTTCCGATGTTCGTCAGCCCCCGTCCAGGGGCCTCCCCTCATGGTTTTCTCTTCGCCATATTGGTCCTAACTTAGGATTTCAAGGTGTGGGGTTACCAGTGAACGGTTCGTACGAGGAAGCTCAGGCATGACGCAACGCGTGACCGACCGGCGCAGCTACAACGACCCGTGCGGGATCGCCCGCGGTCTCGACGTGATCGGCGAGCGATGGGCGCTGTTGGTGGTGCGCGAGCTGCTTCTCGGCCCGAAGCGGTTCACCCAGCTGCGTCTCGGCCTGCACGGCGCGAGCCAGAACGTCCTGTCCCAGCGGCTGCGTGAGCTGGAACAGGCCGGGGTCGTACGGCGCCGCAAGCTCGGCCCGCCCGCGGCCGCGTGGGTCTACGAGCTGACCGAGTGGGGCCGCGACCTCGAACCCCTCCTCATGGCCCTTGGTCGCTGGGGCAGTCGTATCCCCGTCACCTCGGAGACCGAGCTCGGCCTCGACGCACTGATCCTCGCGCTCAGGACGATGTTCGACCCGCGGGCGGCGCAGGGGCTGCGGGCTACCTACGACCTGAGGATCGGCGACGACCGTTTCCTGGCCGAGGTCGCCGACGGCCGCCTTGACATCGTCCGCGGCGACCCGGGGGGCCGCGCCGACGCCGTCGTCGAGACCGACGTCACCACGCTCAGGGAGATCGTCTTCGGCGGCCTGCCGCTCGCCGACGCGGTCGGCTCGGGAGCCCTGAAGATCGGCGGCGACCGTCAGGCGGTCGAGCGCCTCACCGGGCTCTTCCCGCTTTTGCCGCCCCGCCCGGTGGACGCGGAGTGACCTGTCTGCCCGCTCAGTCCTCGTGGCGGGGGATGCCGGAGACCTCGTGGTCGGCGTGGAAGAGCGCCTCGCCGATGAGGCCGCGCACGTGGGCGTCGCGGGCGCGGTAGAGCACGCGCCTGCCGTCCCTGCGGGTGCGCACCAGCCCGGCCAGGCGCAGCTTGGCCAGGTGCTGGGAGACCGAGGGGCGGGCCACGCCGATGGCCCCGGCCAGGGAGGTGACGTCGTACTCGCCTTCCGACAGCAGCCACATCAGGCGCAGCCGGGTGGTGTCGCTGAGCATCCTGAAGGCCTCGGCCGCGGTCTCCACCTGGGCGTCACTGGGTTGCTGTTGCGGCAGGCTTGCACCTGATTCGTTGTCGCGTGCGTACATGGCTACATATAATTCCTGCGCAGGACATCACGCGCAAGCGAGGGAAACCATGCCTGACCAGCCATCCCCTGAGGTCTTCCCCTCCGAAGAGCCGCACCGCCCCCACACGCCCGGCCATACCCCCGGGCAAGGGCACGACCACTCCGGCGACCCTGCCCACACCCGTGCACACGGCCACGGCCACGCGAACGACCACGACCATGCGCGCAGACACGGGCACGGACACGGACATGTGAACGCGAACGCGCACGGCCATCCCCACGGCCCCGGAGAGGAAAACAGGGGAACGGCGTTCAGGGGGCTGGTCTCCCGGGTCCGTCACGCCCTCACCCCGCACAGCCACGACAGCGCGGACAAGACCGACGCCGCGCTGGAGTCCAGCCGCCGCGGGATGCGGGTGCTGGCGATCTCCTTCGTCGCCCTGACGGTCACCGCGACCGCCCAGGCCGTGATCGTGTTCTTCTCCGGCTCGGTGGCGCTGCTGGGCGACACGCTGCACAACTTCGCCGACGCCCTGACCGCCGTCCCGCTGGCCGTCGCCTTCTCCCTCGGGCGGCGCGCCGCCACCCGCCGCTTCACCTACGGCTACGGCAGGGCGGAGGACCTGGCCGGGATCGCCGTGGTGGCCGTCATCACAGCCTCGGCCGCCCTCGCGGGCTACGAGGCCCTCAGGCGCCTGATCGCCCCCCAGGACGTCGAGGCGCTGGGCTGGGTCGCCGCGGCCGGGGTGATCGGCTTCCTGGGCAACGAGTGGGTCGCCCGCTACCGGATCAGGGTCGGCCGTGAGATCGGCTCGGCCGCGCTGGTGGCCGACGGCCTGCACGCCCGCACCGACGGCTTCACCTCCCTGGCCGTGCTGCTTGGCGCGGGCGGCGCCGCCCTGGGCTTCCCGATCGCCGACCCGATCGTGGGCCTGCTCATCACGGTCGCCATCTGCTTCGTCCTGCGCGACGCGGCGCGGGAGATCTATCACCGCCTGATGGACGCCGTCGACCCCGGCCTGGTCGAGCGGGCCGAGCAGATCATCGCCGCGACTCCCGGGGTGACGGGGGTGGCGGCGCTACGGCTGCGCTGGATCGGCCACGAGCTGCGCGCCGAGGTCGACATCCTGGTGGGTCACGAGCTGACCCTGCTGCAGGCGCACGCGGTCGCCGTACAGGCCGAGCATCAGCTCATCCACCACCTGCCACGGCTGCGCGCCGCCACCGTGCACACCGACCCCGACGGCCCCGGCCAGGCCGACTCGCACGCCGTCCTGGCCGCCCACCGCTGACCCCTCACCCGGTGGCCACGGCGGCCTCACCGGCGCAGTCGGCGCAGTCGACACAGGAGAGGGGGCAGGTCGCGAACTGAGCCCACACCGCATGGCCCGTCTCCCGGTTGCCCCGGTGGCCCGCCTTCGAGGCCAGGGCGCCGACCAGCGCGAGCCCCCGGCCCCGCTCGGCCCCGAGATCCGTCTGCCCGCGCCGCCCGAACTCGGGAACCCCGCCCCGCCCCAGATCGTGGACGGCGATCCGGATGACGGCGCCCCTGCGGACGACTTCGACGGCGAAGGTGCCGTGTGGTCGCCCGCTGGCGGTGTGCAGGACGGCGTTCGCGGCCAGCTCGGCGACGACCTGTTCGGCGTCGGCGCAGCAGGAGGCGTCCGCGAGGAGGAATCTGACGAAGTGGCGTGCCTCGGGCACCTGGTCCAGACGTCCGGGAAAGGTCCGCCTCCAGGTGAGCCCGGAGGGGAACAACTGCAGCATCGTGTCGATCATCTCCGGAGCCACCTCGTTCCAGGTAACGGCCATGGATCATCTCCCTAGGAGAGGGAATGCGTCACCGGAACCGTGGCGTACGCCCCCGACGCCGGTAACCCCCTGTGAAACCTTGGGCACCACTCCACCTGAAAGCCGCTCTGACCTGCATCGACGTCCCGCTGAATGGACCAGGCATCCCCGTTTTTACCATCGGCCGTCATTGTGGGTAATCGCATGCATACGATCTGTGTGCATTGATGGAACCCCGGGAGGGAGTGACGATGTCAGGCGAGGGCTACCGGATCCTGCTCGACTGCAGACGCCGCGCCACGGCGCTGCGCGCCCGTTCCTTCACCTTCGACCAGATCGCCGACGTGCTGGCACTGGACCACGCGGTCAGCCCGCTGCGCCTGTACCGCTACGCGCACGGCCGGACCGCCTCCGACGTGGTGACCGCCTACAACGACCTCGACCCGGCGGGGACGGCGTCGTTGCGCGAGGCGCGGCTGTACGACTACGAGGTCTGGCCGAACGGCGGCCGCAGACCCTCCGTCAGAGTGCTCACGATCTTCGCCCGGATCTACCAGACCGCGGCGAGGCGCCTGCTGCCGGAGGGGGTGCACGCCTCGTACGGCGTGCGCGACCGCGACCTGCTCGACCAGGCCGACCATCGCCACCTCGACCCCTGTCAGTGTGTTCCGGCACCCGCGCCGCCCGCCGCACGTGACGTGGTCCTTCCCGTGGGGAGTCTGGCGCCCATCCCCGGTGCCCATGACAGCATGGGGCCACAGCCGGTCGCCGCACGCGTTTCGCCCCCGGACCCCGCGCGCTGCGCCGAGCTGCTGCGTGCGCTGAGCGCCGAGGAGGCCGACGTGAGACGACGCGAGCTGCTCTTCGAACTGGCCCTGGTCCTCGGCGGCACCCCCGCCCTCGGCCTGCTGCGCCACCTCACCCCGTCCGAGCGGGAACGGCTCGCCGCAACGGCCGCGCAGCGGGCCCCGGTCGACGGCGGCACGATCGGCCTGCTGGAGAAGCTCATGAACCGGCTGTGGGCCATGGACGAGAGCCTCGGCCCCGCGCAGGTCCTCCCGGTGGCGGAGGCGAAACGAACGCTGGTCGGCGACCTGCTCGGCCAGGCCTCCCTCACCCCGGCTCTTCGTGACCGCCTGCTGCGTCTCTACTGGAACCTGTCGCTCATGACCGGCTGGAGCCACTTCGACCTCACGGACTACGCGGGCGCCTCCCGCCGATACAACGAGGGCCTGGCGGCGGCCCACGAGCTGGGCTCTCCCGCCCTCATCGCCCACCTGCACGGCCTGCTGGCCTACATGGCGCTGTACCAGAAGCGGCCCAGCGTGGCGCTGGACCACGCCTTCGCCGCCGAGGGATGGGCCAAGGAGAGCGGCCACCGCCTGCAGCAGGCGGCGGCCTCCATCCAGCTCGCCAGAGCGGTCTCCAGGGTCAAGCACGACGAGGGCGCCCTGCGTCTCATCGACCGCGCCACCGACCTGGCGGGCAGGGGACGGGGCGGCCCCGACTTCCAGCATCTCGGCTGGCTGACCCCGGCCTCCGCTTCCTCCTACGGTGTGTTCTGCCTCCTCGAACTCAACCGGCCCGACCAGGTGATGACCGAGGTGGGACGGCGCCTGGCGACCATGACTCCCGACCTCGTCCGGGAACGAGGTTTCCTTCATGCCGAATACGCCACCGCGCTCGTCCAGAAGCGAGAGATCGTCGCGGCCGCCGAGATGATCGGCGAGGCCGCGCAGGTCACCAGGACGCACAGCTCCGCCCGTCTCGTCCAGTCCGTACGGCAGGCCCGCGCCCGCCTCCAGCCGTGGGAGGACAACCGTCACGTCCGCGACCTGGACGAACGCCTCCGCGTCCTCTCCATCACGGACTGAGCCCCCCTGGGACCCCGGCGAGGTCCCAGGCCTGTCGGCGGTCGCGGGGTCACGCGCGGGGGGTGCCGTTTTCCAGGTAGTGCAGCACGGCGGTCACCCGCCGGTCGGTCCGGTCGGTGGGCGGCAGGTCCAGCTTGGCGAAGATGTTGCGGATGTGCTTGTGCACCGCGCCGTCGCTGATGAACAGTTTCTCGGCGATGGCGGCGTTGCCCAGCCCCTCGGCCATCAGCGCCAGCACCTCAAGCTCGCGCGGGCTGAGCCGTTCCAGCCGCCGGTCGGGCCGGTTGCGTGACATCAGCTGCGCCACCACCTCCGGGTCGATGGCGGTGCCGCCTGCGGCGACCCGGTGCAGCGCGGTCATGAACTCCCCCACCCGGCCCACCCGTTCCTTGAGCAGGTAGCCCAGCCGGGCGCTGCCGCGGGCCAGCAGGTCGGTGGCGAAGGCCTGTTCCACGTAGGCCGACAGCACCAGCACGGCCAGGTCAGGGCGGCGGCGGCGAGCCTCAACCGCGGCGGTGATGCCCTCGTCGGTGTGGGTTGGCGGCATGCGTACGTCGACGATGGCCACCTGGGGGGCGTGGGCGTCCACCGCGGTCAGGAAGCCGTCGGGGTCGGCGGCGGTTGCGGCGACCTCCAGGCCTTCGGCGCGTAGCAGCAGGGCCAGGCCTTCGCGCAGCAGCGGGTCGTCCTCGGCGATCACGATCCGCATGGCAGGCTTACCTCCAGGGTGGTGGGCCCACCGGGTGGGCTGGTCAGGGTGAAGGTGCCGTCGTGGGCTTCGGTACGGCGGCGGATGCCGGCCAGGCCGGAACCGGTGTGGTCGTCGGCGCCGCCGCGGCCGTTGTCGGTGATGCGCAGGTCCAGCCGATCGGCGTGCCGGTGGAGAGTGATGGCGGCGTTGGCGGCGTGGCTGTGTTTGGCGATGTTGGTGAGGGCTTCGGCGGCGATGAAGTAGGCGGTGGCCTCGACCGAGGCGGCGCAGCGGCCGGGCAGGTCGGCGGTGACGGTGCAGGGCACGGGGCAGGCGGCGGCCAGCCCGGTGAGGGCGTCGGCCAGGGAGCGGTTCTCCAGAATGGGCGGCAGGATGGTGCGGACCACGGCGCGGAGTTCGGCCAGAGCCTGTTCGGCGGCGGTCTGGGCGCGTTCGAGGACCTCTTCGGCGGTGGCGGGGTCGCGGGCGACCGCGCGGCGAGCGGCCCCGAGCAGGACGGCGACGGTGACGAGGCGGTTCTGGGTGCCGTCGTGCAGGGAGCGTTCGATGCGGCGGAGTTCGGCGGCGTGGGCGTCGAGGGCGGCCGCGCGGGTGGCGGTGAGGTGGGCGATGCGCAGGGTGAGGTCGGTGCCGGGGGCGGCGGCCAGCAGGTGTCGTCCGGGCAGGGCCTGCAGCCAGGCCAGGGCGGGGGCGAGCAGGATGCAGACCGCGAGCCAGCCCAGGCCGGACAGGGAGACCAGCAACGCGTCCGGCAGGTCCTGCACCGTCCAGGACACGAACAGCACGCTGTAGTAATCCCTCTTGTCCGGCGGTATGTCAGCCGTCGGCTCGTGTGACGGTAGCAGCCACCACAGCAGCGGAAAGAGGAGGCTGGCCACCATGACCAACGACACCATCACGCAGATCAGGCCGACCGTCAGCCCGATGGTCGCGTGGCAGGTTGCCCAGAGCAGTTCCCGGCGTACGGCCGGCCCCGCCAGGGCGGCACGCAGCCCGGGAGGCGGTGGTTCGGGGCCGATGAGCTCCGGACCCCGGCGGGACAGCCGAGCCCGCTCCCGCTCGGCGACGGCGTGCAGCCCGCGCAGCGCGCCGGGCACCAGGAACAACCCCACCCCGGCCAGGCACAGCAGCCCGGTCACCGCCAGCCAGAGCAGCGCGAACAACGCCAGGAGCGCGGTGCCCGTTCCTCCGGTGAGACGTTCGAGCGCGTCAAGAGCGGCGCGGGACCGTGCTGACACGCTCCATCGGCGAAACCGGCCGGCCGTGGGG
This sequence comes from Streptosporangium sp. NPDC051023, assembly GCF_040689595.1. Taxonomy (NCBI): domain Bacteria; kingdom Bacillati; phylum Actinomycetota; class Actinomycetes; order Streptosporangiales; family Streptosporangiaceae; genus Streptosporangium; species Streptosporangium sp. NPDC051023. Next base: position 26,398 of record NZ_JBFBCE010000080.1, read on the forward strand.
AGGGGCGGCATCCTCGGCTCCTGATTTACCCGAAAAGGCCCCCTGGGGGTCACTGTCGGATCACTGGTCAAGAGTACGGCCTGCCGTACACCCATATGCCTGGTTGGTGGGATCTTCGGTCCCGAAGGTGCTCCATAGCTTTTGTGTATCAAGAACACGCACCATGAACGGCATATCGGACAAGAAAGCATTATTAGCCGGTCCCTGTGCGTTTTCCGGCCCTTTCGGCGCGTTCCCTGGCCGTCCCCGCGCGGCGCGGGGCGAGCCGGCAGTGGCCGCCGCGCTCGCTGTCGAGGATGGAGGCGAAGACGCCCGGAGAGTCGGACCGGGGGGTGCACCACCAGTCGACGGTGCCCGTACCGGAGCCGAGCGCGGCGGTCTGCAGATCCCCGATCAGGCCGTGGTCCGCGATCCGCGGATAGTCGTCCTTGAGTCCCTCCCGTCGTTTGCCGAGCGCACCGAGCGACTGTCGCGGGGGACGGAGCGGTTATTACACAGCTAACTCGGGAAATACTCGCGAATCACCCCACTCCACCCCTCAGGCGAAGTCGCTCCGGCTCTCAGTGGAAGCCGCTCCTGGGCCCTCAGATGAGCCTCGCTGAGTAGGTCGTGAGCCCTCGAAGGAAGAGGCAGGCTCGCTGAGGAGGCCGCTTCAGGCAGGGCCCTCCGAGCAAGGCGCTTCGGCTCTCCCGGGAAGGGCCGGGGAGAGCCGGGAAGAGGGGTGCTGACTGGGGCGGTGATTGTCCGGCTCGGCACGCTTCGGCATCTTGGTAGTGATTTGGGGGAATCAATGTGTTTTCATAACAAAACCCTGTCCAATTTATGTATTTTATTTAGATATATGGAGAGTGTGGGGCGTCCCGAATAGGCAGGGGAAGAGGGTGGGCACGACCGTGTGCCCGATTCGCTCGAACGCCGGGCCTGCCGGACGAACGCCGGGCTTGCCGTACGGGGTCGTGGCCCAGGGGGCGCGTCCACGGACGTGACCGGCCCAGGTTCCTCGAAGGGACTACGGGCCCGGGGACGAAAGGAGCCGAACATGGCAGACCCACGCCACGCGCCGTCGCCGCAGGCTTCCGGGGACCAGCCCCTGCAGGCCCCACCCCAGCCGCGTCAAGGGTCGCAACGGACACAGACAACACCGGGGCCGACGGCACAGGCGACACCGGCACCGGGGCTGACGACGCAGGCGGCACCGGCGACGCGGCCGATGGAGCCCGAGCCCACCGCCTGGGTCGGCTGGGTGATGTTCGCCGGCCTCACGATGGTAATCGTGGGATGCTTCCAGGCCATGATGGGCCTGGTGGGCATCTTCAACACCGACTTCTACGTCGTCACCGCCAACCGCCTGGCGGTTCCCGTCAACTACACGGCCTGGGGATGGTTCCACCTGTGCATGGGCGTGATCGTCGCCATCGTCGGCGCCGCCATCATCGCGGGCCAGACCTGGGGGCGTGTGGCCGGAATCGTCATCACGGCCCTCCAGGCGATCGCCACCTTCGCCTGGTTCCCCGCCTACCCGTTCTGGTCGATGATCGTCATAGCCGTCGACGTCCTGGTGATCTACGCGCTGGCCGTCCACGGCAGGGAGATGAAGACGTTCACCGCGAGAGGCGGCAGATAGACGTTCACAGGTTATGAGCATGCATCTGGAGCCCCGACCGCCATCTGTGGCCCCTGAACCGCCGAATTCTGTGTAACTTCTCTTTTAGAGATCTTGGAGGGGAGACGTGATCAGGCGGTTTGGGGCGGGCGAACTGCCCATGGAGACCACCAGCTTCGTGGGACGAAAGGAGGAGGTTCGCCAGGTCAGGCGCCTGCTTCAGGTCTCCAGGCTGGTCACCGTCACAGGCGTCGCGGGCATCGGCAAGACCCGGGTCGCGGTCAGGGCCGCGTATGGCGTGCTCGGAACCTTCGCCGACGGTGTCAAGTTCGTCGAGCTGGCCGGGGTGAGCGATCCAGGCCGCCTGGAGCAGGCCGTGGCGCATGCGCTCGAGCTCGTCGACATGTCCGTCAGGCCGGACACCGAGGTTTTGGTCGAGCATCTCCGCGACCGGCAGGTCCTGCTGGTCCTGGACACCTGCGAGCATCTCGTGGACGCCTGCGCCAAGCTGGCGCAGACCCTGCTGGAGAGCAGCCCGCGCCTGCGGATCCTCGCCACCAGCAGGCAGTCGCTCGGCGTGCCGGGCGAGCACATCGTGGCCCTCCCGCCGATGACCCTGCCGGGGCCGCGCGCCGTGAAGTCCGTCGGCGCGCTCTCCCGGTGTGACTCGGTCGCGTTGTTCCTCGAACGGGTCGCGGCCGTCAACCCGGACTACGCGCTCACCCGCGAGAACGCCGAGGAGATCGCCGAGATCTGCACCAGGCTCGACGGCATACCGCTGGCCATCGAGCTGGTGGCGGTCCGGATGCGGGCGTTCACGCTCGGCCGGGTCCGCGACCTCCTGGATGACCGCCTCTGGCTGCTGTCCGGCCGTATGACGGCCAGCAGGCACCCGACGGTCGGCGCGACCGTCGACTGGAGCCACGATCTGTGCACGCCCGACGAACGGCTCCTCTGGTCACGGCTGCCGGTCTTCGTCTCCGAGTTCGACGCCGCGGCGGCCGAGGGGGTCTGCGCCGACGAGGTGCTGCCCGCCGACCGGATCCTCCCCACCCTGCTCGGCCTGGTGGACAAGTCGATCGTGATCCCGGTCAAGCGCGATGCGGGAACGGTCTATCGGCTGCTGGACATCATCCGGGAGTACGGCGCGGCCAAGCTGGCCGAGACCGGCGACGAGGAGTGGCTGCGCCGCCGTCACCTGCGCTACCACTTCGAGTTCGCGCTCAGGGGCAAGGAGTCGGGCCGCCACGGCGACCAGGTGGAGATGTGGAGCCGCGTCCGCAGGCAGTGGCCCAACATCCGTGCCGCTCTCGACCTGTGTGTCGAGGATCCGGACCTCCGGGAGACAGGCCTGATGATGGCCGCGGGCCTGTGGTACCTCTGGGTGGCCTGCGGGATGCTCAGGGAGGGCCGCGACCAGCTCGAGCGACTGCTCGCGCGCCCCATGCCGGGAAGCCAGGCATGGTCCTGGGGGTTGCTCACGCTCGTCTACATCGCCAACGCCAGGGGTGACCTGGAACAGGCACGGCTGCTGCTGGAACGGTGCAGGTCGCACAGCCCGCCCGGCACTCCGGGCACGGAGCTGGTCGAGCTGGTTCAGCTCAAGATGAGCGGCACGCTGGCCTCCGTCGAGGGGGACCCCCGGGGCGCGGAACGCATGCTCGGCGCGGTGATCGATCGGCTGCGTCCGAACCGCGAACTGCCCGAGGTGCTCCTGCCCGCGATGGTCGAGCTGGGCACGGGACTGGTCCTGGCGGGCGAGTCCGAGGCCGCGGGAAAGATCTTCCTGGAGTGCAGGCTGCTCTGCGACGCGCTGGGCGAGGCCTGGGTGAACGCGCACGCCGACTACGGTCTCGGCCTGGTCGCACGGGCCGAGGGCGACGCCGCCCGCGTGGTTCTGCACACGCGTGACTCACTCCAGGTCAAAAGGCACTTCTCCGACACCATGGGCGTCGTCTCCTGTCTGGAGCTGCTGGCCTGCGCGGCGGCGGATGAGGGTGATCTGGCCAGAGCGGGGCGGCTGTTCGCCGCGGCACGCGCCGAACGGCTCGACAAGGGCCTGCTCGAACAGGGCTACCCGGTGATGATCGAGGAGAGCGCCCGCTGCGCCGAGCTTGTCACGCACGGACTGCCTGCCAAGGAGGCCGAGCAGGTGGCCAGAGAGGGAGCCGCGCTCGGCCTGGAGAGGGCGATCGGCTACGCGCTGGGCGAGGAGGCGGTCGAGGGCTTCGCCGTACGGCGCGACTCTCGCTGGGCGCCGCTCACCCGCAGGGAGCGCGAGGTCGCGGAGTTGGTCGCGGAGGGGCTGACCAACCGGCAGATCGCCCACCGCCTCGTGGTCGTCCAGCGTACGGTCGACTCCCATGTCGAGCACATTCTCGCCAAGCTCGGTTTCTCCGCGCGTACCCAGATCGCGGCCTGGGTGACCAGACGGCGGCGAGGGCACGGGTGACGCGTCTCTCCGGACACGAGCGGTTCCCCAGGCACGAGCGCGTGCGCGGTTCCCTGAACACGAACGCTTGTCCGGACACGAGCGGTTCTCCAAGCACGAGCGTTTGCGCGGTTCCCTGAGCACCAGCGCTTGTCCGGACACGAGTGATTCCCCAAGCACGAGCGGTTTCCCAGCGCAAGCGGTTCCCCGGACATGAATCTTTCCCCGGTCGCGGGCGTTCCACCGAGGACGGACGTTTCATAGGACACGGAGGATGAACATGGCGCAGCGGCCGGGAAACCTGCCGGTTGACCTGTCCAGCTTCGTGGGACGGGCGGAGGAACTGGCCGAGGGGCTGCGCCACCTCACCGAGGCCAGGCTCATGACCGTAACCGGGCCCGCGGGCGTCGGCAAGACCCGTACGGCGCTGCGCCTGGCGGCCAGGCTGCGCCGCCGCTTCGCGGGCGGGACCTGGCGGGCGGAGCTGTCCGGCACCGGCGATCCGGCGGCCACGCTGGCCGAGGCGCTCGAACTGCCCGGGGTTTCCTCGGGGCGGGAGATCGCCTCGGCCCTGCGCGAAAGGCGGCCGCTCGTGGTCCTCGACACCTGCGAGCACCTGCCAGGTGAGGTCGCCGAGCTGGTCGAGGCGCTGCTCTCCGGAGCGCCCAGGATCGCGGTCGTCGTCACGGGGCGCAGGTCGCTCGGCCTGCCGGGGGAGCGGGTGCTCCAGCTCGCGCCGCTGCCGCTCACGTCGGCCGTGCGGCTGTTCGAGGACCGGGCCATGGCGGTCGACCCGGGTTTCGCGCTGACCCCCGCCGTCGCGCCGGTGGTCGCGGAGATCTGCGGCAGGCTGGACGGGCTCCCGCTGGCGATCGAGCTCGCCGCGACCCTGGTGCGATCCATGTCGGCCAGGGACCTGCTCGAGGAACTGCGGCACCGGTTCACGCTGCTGACCGGGGTCAGCAGGACGGCGCTGCCGCGCCACCGCGACCTGCGGGCGGCCGTCCAGTGGAGTCACGACCTCTGCGACGAGGAACAGCGCAGGCTGTGGGCACTGCTGTCGGTGTTGCCCGGCTCCTTCGACCTGGAGGGCGCGGTGGCCGCCTGCGGTCCCGAGCTCTCCGCCGAGCGGGTCGCGCGTGTCCTGGCGGAGCTGGTCGAGGGGTCCATCGTGCTCCGCGAGCCCGGCGACGGGTACCGGATGCTTGAGGCGTACCGGCAGCTCGGCCTCGAACCGTCGGGCGGCCCCTGGCGCCCCGCCGCCGTGCAGCGACCGCTGCGGGGTGGGGGACGGCTGCCGTCCTCCCGGGCGGGCAAGGCGGCGCGGCCCGTCGGCGGCACCCTGAGCGCCAGGGAGCTCCAGGTCGCCGAGCTGATCACCGAGGGGTTGTCGAACCCGGAGATCGCCGCGAGGCTGGACATCGCCAAACGCACCGTGGACGCGCACGTCCGCAACATCCTCGCCAAGGGCGGTCTCGCCTCCCGCACGCAGGTCGCCGCCTGGGTGGCGGAAAGCGATTATCAGTCGTCCAAATAGGCACATCGCCCGATGCGGGAGCGGGCCGGCTGCGGTCATCATTGAGGCGGCCAGTGGGACACCGTGTGCTCCAGCGTTCCGCAGCGTCGGGTGGTCTTGAGGGAGGGGTCCCCTTCCACCCGGAGTCAGTTGGGGTTTTCCCTGTGTCGGGCGTGACCCACTGGCCGAACCCCTCCTTCCGGCATCGGACCGGGGCGTTCCCGCCTGGGGCGCCCACCGGCGGCTTCCGTGTCTGGCGGGACAGCCCTTTCGCATCTGGTAGGACAAGTGGGTGACCCACACCAGCCTCCCAGCGGACGACGACGCCCTGCTGCCGCTCCACGCCGTGCGTGAGAGGCTCGCGCCCGCCGCCCAGCCCGCCAGGGGAGTGCCGGAGCCGGCCGCGACGCTGCCGGTCGCACGGGTCGCCGTGGACACGCCGCTGCCACACCTGGACCGGTCTTTCGACTACCTCGTCCCCGCACCCCTGGACGAGGACGCGGTTGCGGGCGCGCGGGTCAGGGTCAGGTTCGCGGGAAAGCTCGTCGATGGCTTCCTGCTCGAGCGGGCCGAGGCCAGCGAGCACGAGGGCAAGCTGGCCAGGCTCGAACGGGTCATCTCGCCCGAGCCGGTGCTCACCCCCGAGATCGCTCTGCTGGCCCGCGCCGTGGCCGACCGCTACGCGGGAACCCTGGCCGACGTGCTCAGGCTGGCCGTCCCCCCGCGCCACGCAAGGGTCGAGGCCGAAGCCCAGGACGAGACCCAGGACGGGACCGGCGCCCCCCGGGAGGGCGGGAGCCCGGCCGGAACCGTGTCCGAAACCCTGTCCGGAGCCCGGGGCGGCCCCGGGCCATGGGCGGACTATCCGGACGGGGAGTCGTTCCTGGCGGCCCTCGCCGAGGGCCGCTCGCCCCGCGCGGTGTGGACCGCGTTGCCCGGCACGGGACAGCAGGGCCCCGGATGGCCGGAGGCGATCGCGGTGGCCGTGCGGGAGACGCTCAGCGGGGGCAGGGGCGCCCTCGTCGTCCTTCCCGACGGCAAGGACGTGGCACTGGCCGACGAGGCGCTGGGCGCCGTCCTGGGGCCGGGGACGCACGTCGCGCTCACCTCCGACCTGGGACCCGCCGAGCGCTACCGGCGCTGGCTGCGGGTCTCCAGAGGGCACGTGCGCGCCGTCGTGGGCACCAGGGCGGCGGCGTTCGCCCCGGTCAGGGATCTCGGCCTCGCGGCGATCTGGGACGACGGCGACGACCTGCACGCCGAGCGGCTCGCGCCGTACCCGCACGCCAGGGAGATCCTCGCGCTGCGCGCCCACCACGGCCGCGCGGGCCTGCTCATCGGTGGATACGCCCGTACGGCCGAGGCCACCCGGCTCGTCGCCACCGGCTGGGCCGGTCCCATCGTCGCGGCCCGCGAGACGATCAGGGCCAGGGCGCCCAGGGTCCGCCCAGCGGGCGACGACTCCGAGCTGGCCAGGGACGAGGCGGCGCGGGCGGCCAGGCTGCCCAGCCTCGCCTGGCGGGCGCTGCGGACCGGCCTCGAGACGGGCCCGGTGCTGGTGCAGGTTCCCCGGCGGGGCTACCTGCCTGCGCTGGCCTGCCAGAGCTGCCGGGCCACCGCGCGGTGCGGGCACTGCCGGGGGCCGCTCGCCCTCCGCGGCGGCCACGCCGTGCCGTACTGCCGTTGGTGCGGCCGGATCGCGGGGGACTGGCGCTGCTCTGCCTGCGGTGCGGCGCGGATGCGGGCACAGGTGATCGGCGCCCGCCGTACGGCGGAGGAACTCGGCAGGGCCTTCCCCTCGGTGCAGGTCAGGACCTCGGGGAAGGATGGGGTGCTCGCCGCGGTCGGGGCCACGCGCGCCTTGGTCGTGGCGACCCCGGGGGCGGAGCCCGTGGCGGAGGGCGGTTACGCCGCGGCGGTGCTGCTGGACGGCTGGGCCCTGCTGAGCAGGCCGGATCTGCGGGTCGCAGAGGAGACGCTGCGCCGCTGGATGAACGCGGCGGCGCTGCTGCGGCCGAGGGCCGAGTTGGTCGTGCTCGCCGACTCCTCCGTGCTCGCCGTGCAGGCGCTGCTGCGCTGGGACCCCGTCACCCACGCCGAGCGTGAACTGGCCGAGAGGACAGAACTACGTTTTCCCCCGGCGGTAAGAATCGCCACCCTGACCGGCTCCCCCGCGGCGGTGCGGGAGATGCTCGGCGAGGTCGCCCTGCCCGAGGGGACACAGGTGCTCGGTCCCGTCCCCCTCGACGCGCCAAGGGGCGATCAGGTGCGGGAACGTGCCATGGTACGGGTTCCGCAGGCGGCGGGGGCGGCGCTCTCCGCCGCGCTGAAGGGGGCGGCGGGTGTGCGCTCCGCCCGTAAGACTCCGGAGGTGGTCAGGGTGTGCATTGACCCCCTGGACGTCATTTGAGTTGTTTCCCCGATTCGCGGTGCTGACAGTAAGCCGTTAATTTTCCTCTGTGTCGATCGAATGGGTGAATCGGGCCGTAGACGATCTGCGCGCGTGGGGGCGTGCGCACAGCCTGGACGTTGACGTGGACGAGGTGCGACTGCTCTGCGACTACGCGAGCGACTATCTGGACGTGAACGAGCTGGGTGACTTCACCCCGGTCACCTTCGAGGAACTGCTGCTCAACATCTATCCGCGCAAGGTCATCGCCCCGCCGGAGAGCGCCCCCCAGACCGTCGCCGCCGCCCGCACCCTGGTCGACTTCCTCCTCGCGACCGAGGAGATCGGAGGAAAGATGGCGGTCCGCATGCGGACCGTCCTGGACCGGATCGAACCCGAGATGCCGATCGCCCTCGCCGACACCTCCCGGTTCGGCATGGCCAAGAGCCTGTTCAGCGCGATGGGGGCCGACTCCCTCGAACAGAGCGTCTCCGTCCCCGCCGCGGAGCTCCCCGCGGAGGAGCCCGTCTCCGAGGTCTGCGACTGCCCCGGCTGCTCGCCCCTTCCCCCCGTACGGCTCGCCTCCCGCGAGGCCCTCGCCGAAGGGGCCATGCGGGTGCCGCTGGTGACCGATGTGCGGCGGCTGGTGCAGTGGATGCTCGCCGGAGGTCGCACCCCGACCGTCAAGGGGCGGCTCAGGGTCCGTGACGCCGCGGAGGCGACCGCCCAGCTCGCGGTCGCCGACCCGGCCCTGCTGTGGGAGCTGGCGGTCTACAGCGGCTTGGTCGAGGTCGAGGGAACCGCCATCTTCGACGCGGACGCCCCCGACCCGCTCGACACCTGGGCGGCCGTGGTCGAGTTCGTCGTGGAGAAGGAGACTCGGGGCGCCGTCACCGGGAACTCGACCCTCGACGAGGAGCTCTACGGCCTGTGCGACATGCTCTACCGGCTGCAGGCACCGGTGCCCATCCCCCTCCTCATGGAGTACATCGAGGAGATCGGGCTCACCGACGAGGGCGAGGCCGACATCGTCGAGGTCGTGCGGAGCCTCGCCTACTGCGGCATCGCCGAGCCGGGGGAGGAGAGCCTGACGCTCACCCCGCTGGCCGTGTGGGCCCTGCGGGAGCTCTACACGGGGCTGGGCATCGAGGCGCCGGAGGCGGCCGACCTCACGGCCGCCGACGCCTCGGAGCTGATCGAGGGGTTGCTGTCGGGCATCCCCACCGAGATGGCCGAGGCGGACATCGAGGGATGGCTGCGGGGCAGGAGCGCGGAGGAGGCCGCCGCCGACCTGCTCGGCGCCGTCTCCGGCGCCCCCTCCGTCGCCAGGGGCATCGCCGTGACGATCGTCGACAGGCTCGGTCCGGAGGCGGAGCCCGCGGTCAGGCGGCACCTGCAGGAGGCCGAGCTGCGCCCCCACGCCATCCACTGGCTCTCCGCGCGGGGTCTTGCCGCTCCCGCGCTCACCCAGGAGGAGGTCCTCTGGATGAGCGTGGACACCCTCGCCCTCGCGATCTCGGCCGCCGAGGACGACCCGGAGACGTTCGCGGAGAACATGGCGGCCTCCGGGCCTCCGGCGCACGTGATCGACGAGATGTGGCGGGTCGACCACCCGGACGTCGTCCAGGTGCTTGAGCTGCTCGGCCGCTCCCTGGACGACCCGAACGTCGCCAAGGCCGCACGCAAGGCCGCCTTCAAAGCAAGGTCCAGAGCCATCGGATAGAGCCGTACACCCGTGAGGCTCGAGTGCAGTAAGTTTCACGGGTGGCAAAGAGCGGGAACACCGGCAACGTCTTCGACCTCGGCGAGCTGCGCAGGCTGGTCGGCGAGTTGGGAGCGGCACCCGGAGAGCTGCGCACGGCCGTGCTCGACACGGTCGGCGCCACCGAGACGGGCGACGACTGCGACTGCCCTGGCTGTGGCACCGAGGTGCTGAGCTTCCCACCGGTCGAGCTGGCCGCCGACGGCGAGCTGGCCGCGGCCGTGCTGAGGGTCCCCCTGGTGCTGGACGCCCAGCGGCTGGCCGCCTGGACCGGGACCAGAGAGGTGACCCCCGAGGGGCTGCTGCCCGACCCCTTCCTGCCCTGCGCCGAGCTCGGGCTGGCCGGTCCCGCGCGGCTGCACCTGCTGTGGATCGTCGCGGTCAACACGGGCATGCTCCGCATCTCCCGGGGCGTGGCGACGACGGGCCCGCTGGCCCTGTCCGCCGAGCTGCCCCACAGGGCGACGCTGGAGTTCTGGGACGGCGTGGTCATGGACGTCCTGGATCGCGCCGACGAGGGCCTGACCGGCTCGGCGGTGGTCGACGACCATCTCGCGGAGATGCTCGCCACGATGTACGCCGTGAGTGACGGCCTGTCGGCCGCGACCCTGGTCAAGGGCATTCTCCAGTCGCATGAGGTGGCCTGCGAGGCCCGTCCCGCGGAGATGCGGGCACTGGCCGTCGCCCTCCCCGGCGAGCTGGAGGCCGCGCTCTCGCTCCTCGGCTACTGCGGGATCATCGAGTTCTCCGAGGCGGGCAGGCCGCGACTCACCCCGCTCGGTGTCTGGGCGGTCCGCCAGGACCTGATCCGCGAGGGCCACGACGCGCCTACGAGCGCGGAGGTCGCCGTCTTCGCCGACCTGGGCGCGACCGAGCTGGTCGACGCCATCATCAAGCGCTCCGCCGCGCCCAGCGCCGTCACCGTCTGGCTGGAGTCCCGTACGCCGGAGGCCGCCGCCCGCGAGCTGGTCGGGATCGCCACCACCGGTACGGCCGGGCAGCGCGGCACCGTCGGCACGATCCTGGAGGAGCTGGGCCCCGAGGCGGAGCCGCCTCTCAGGGAGGCGCTCGCCGATCCGGCCATGTGGCGCTACGCCGCCTCGTGGTTGCACATCCGCGACCTGCCCGCGCCCGCCCTCACCCAGGAGGATCGGACCTGGATCGCGGTCGACACGCTCGCCTCGCTGATCCAGCTCGGCAAGGCGGCCGAGGCGATGCGCGAGTTCGACGCGCTCGAACCCGGCGAGGACCTGGTCAGGGTGGTGGAGGAGATGGCCGTGGCCGACCACCCGGACACCGTTGCCGTGCTCGACCTGCTGGGCACGCACCACGGCGACGCCGCGGTGGCCAAGGCCGCCCGCAAGGCGGCGATGAAGACCCGCTCCCGCTAGTTTTCGCGCCCCCCGGCTTGACGAACCGGCCGACCGGGACTGGTTTTCGGCTTGGGCGCGTCGGTGTCTGGACTGAGGAGAGAGGGAGCGCAGCGACCGAACGACGAGGGAAGACACCGACTCCGGGGCGCCCAAGCCCGCGACGCCGTTAGGCGTCGCAATGAACACAGCCCTTTACACTGGGGAGATCCCCGAAAAGCGTGAGGAGATCCCTGTTGGCCATTCAGCCGATCCGCCTTTTCGGCGACCCGGTGCTGCGCACGCCGGCAGAGCCGGTGAAGGACTTCGACAAGGAGCTGCGCAAGCTCGTCAAGGACCTCACCGACACGATGATGGACGCGCCGGGGGCGGGTCTCGCGGCACCGCAGATCGGAGTCGGGCTGCGGGTCTTCACCTACTACGTCGACAAGCAGCTCGGGCACCTGATCAATCCCGACCTCGACCTGTCCGACGACAAGGACGAGGAGGGGGAGGAGGGCTGCCTGTCCTTCCCCGGTCTGTCGTTCCCCACCCCCAGGGCGATCCGGGCCGTGGCGACGGGCTTCAACATGCACGGTGACCCCGTCACTCTCGAGGGCACCGACCTCATGGCCCGCTGCTTCCAGCACGAGACCGACCACCTCGACGGGGTGCTGTTCATCGACCGGATGGACCTCAAGCAACGCAAGATCGCCATGAGGGAGATCCGCGCGGCCGAGTGGAGCGGTCTTTCCGCCCCCGCGTTCAAGTTCTCCCCGCACGCAACCCACGGGAAGGCTCTGTAGGAACCTTGCGCCTGGTCTTCGCCGGAACCCCGGAAACCGCCCTGCCCTCGCTGAGGGCCCTGCTCGACTCGCCGCGGCACGAGGTCGTCGCCGTCGTCACCCGCCCCGACGCCCAGTCGGGGCGGGGCCGTAAGGTCCACCCGAGCCCCGTCGCCGAGCTGGCGGAGGAGGCGGGCGTCGAGATCCTCAAACCCGCCAAGGCGGGGGACCCCGAGTTCCTCGAGCGGCTGCGGCTGATCGACCCCGACTGCTGCCCCGTGGTGGCCTACGGCGCGCTGCTGCCGCAGAGCGCCCTGGACATCCCGCGCAACGGCTGGGTCAACCTCCACTTCTCGCTGCTGCCCGCCTGGCGCGGCGCGGCTCCCGTGCAGCACGCCGTACTGCACGGTGACGAGATCACCGGCGCGGCCACCTTCCAGATCGTCAGGGAGCTGGACGCGGGCCCGGTCTATGGCGTGGTCACCGAGGAGGTCAGGCCCGCCGACACCAGCGGGCAGCTCCTGGCCAGGCTCGCCGAGTCCGGCGCTGGCCTGCTGGCGGCGACCCTCGACGGGATCGAGGACGGGAAGCTGGAGGCGGTTCCCCAGCCCGCGGAGGGGGTGAGCCTCGCCCCGAAGATCACTGTGGACGACGCCAGGGTCGACTGGTCCGCGCCCGCCATGCGGGTCGATCGCCTGGTTCGCGCCTGCACGCCCGCCCCCGGCGCGTGGACGGAGTTCCGCGGTCAGCGGGTCAAGCTCGGCCCCGTACGGCCCGTGCCTGGCGGATCCGCGCTCGCCCCGGGGCGGATCGCGGTCTCGAAGAACGCGGTGCTGGTCGGTACGGCCACGCACCCCGTGGAGCTGGGAGAGGTGCAGCCGCAGGGCAAGCGCCTGATGGGCGCGGGGGAGTGGGCCCGCGGCGTGCGGCCCACCGAAGACGATCGGCTGGGCTAGGACATGAGTGACCGGGGGAACGACACGGGTTCGGGTGCCGCGCGCGGCGGTGGCCGTCGCGGCTCGGCGAACCCATCGCGGAGCGGTCAGGCGGGCGCGTCCGGCGGCCGGGAGCGGGGCGGTCAGCCCGGTGCGCCCGGCGGGCGGGATCGGCGGGGATCCGGCGGGAGCCGCGGCGGGGGCAGAGGTCCCCGCCCGCCGAAGCCGGTCCGCGACGAGGCCAGGAACGTCGCCTACGACCTGCTGCGCGCCGTGGACGAACGAGACGCGTACGCCAACCTGCTGATGCCGGCGCTGCTGCGCGAGCGCCGCCTGACGGGGCGTGACGCGGGGCTGGCCACCGAGCTGGCCTACGGGACCCTGCGCGGCCTGGGCACCTACGACGAGGTCATTGCGGCCTGTAGCGACCGGGCTCCCGAGGACCTGGACCCGCCGCTGCTTGACGCCATCCGCCTCGGCGTGCACCAGCTCCTCAAGACGCGGGTCCCGCCGCACGCCGCCGTCGGCACGACCGTCGACCTGGTGCGGCTGCGGGTCGGGACCGGCGCGTCCAAGTACGCCAACGCGGTGCTCAGGAAGGTGGCGACCCGCTCGCTCGAGCAGTGGATCCCGATCGTGGCCCCCGACCCGCGGGAGGACCCGATCGGCCACCTCGCGGTGGCGCACAGCCACCCCCGGTGGATCGTCACCGCGCTGCGCGACGCCGTCGGCGGAGACTTCGACGAGACCGCCGCCCTGCTCGCCGCGGACAACGAGCGCCCCCGCGTCACCCTGGTCGCCCGCCCGGGGCGCGCGTCGGTCGACGAGCTCCTCGCCTCGGGCACCGAGCGGGGCGAGTACTCCCCCTACGCGGTCTACCTGAGGGAGGGCGATCCCGGCTCCATCCTGGCCGTGGCCGAGGCGCGCGCCGCCGTACAGGACGAGGCCAGCCAGCTCGTCGCCCTCGCCCTGACCCGCGTCCCCGTGGCGGGCGCGGACACCCGCTGGCTCGACCTGTGCGCGGGTCCCGGCGGGAAGGCGGGCCTGCTCGACGCCCTCGCCGCAGGAGGCGGGGCGAGGCTGCTCGCCGCCGAGCTCCAGTACCACCGCGCCCGCCTGGTCAGGCAGGCGACCCGGGAGGCCGCGGTGGTCACCGCGGACGGCACGGTGCCCGCCTGGCGGCCCGGAGTCTTCGACCGGGTCATGGTCGACGCCCCCTGCACCGGCCTCGGCGCCCTGCGCCGCAGACCGGAGGCCCGCTGGCGCCGCGACCCCCGGAGCATCCCCGAGCTGGGCAGGCTCCAGCGAGACCTGCTGTCCTCCGCCCTCGAGGCCGTTCGCCCCGGGGGAGTCGTCGCCTACGTGACCTGCTCGCCCCACCTGGCGGAGACGGTGGCGGTCGTCGATGACACGCTGCGCCGCCGCGACGACGTCGAGGCCCTCGACGCCCGCGCGCACCTCCCCGAGGTAAAGGACCTGGGGGCGGGACCGCATGTCCAGTTCTGGCCACATCGCCACGGCACGGATGCGATGTTCCTGGCCCTGTTGCGCCGTCGCTGATCCGGGGCGGCTCACCGTCCATTCTCCATCTTCGCTGGTCGGCCGCCCTTGCGTGTCCTTTTTGTGCCGTTTTTTGGGGTATGGCCATTGTGGTGCGGGTGGAAAGCGCGTTTCGTCGTGGGACGGATATGACTGATTTAAATGGTGTCCGAAAGGAGGTTACGGAAAGCCGGATATGGGCGCCACGTTGAGATGCATGACGGCTCTGCCGACAATGTGAGGCAATTGCCATGAGACGTGGGGGTTTATCGATATGTGTGGGATCTCCGGCTGGGTGGACTTCGAACGCGATCTCGGGCAGTTGCGGGACACCTCGCAGGCCATGACCGACACGATGGCCTGCCGCGGACCCGACGACGAGGGGCTGTGGACCGCCCCGCACGCCGCGCTCGGCCACCGCAGGCTCGCCGTCATCGACATCGAGGGCGGGCGCCAGCCGATGGTCGCGGACGAGGACGGCAGGCCGCTCGCCGTACTCGTCTACAGCGGGGAGCTCTACAACTTCCGCGAGCTGCGCGACGAACTGGCCGCGCGCGGCCACAGATTCCGCACCCGGAGCGACACCGAGGTCGTGTTACGCGCTTACCTGGAGTGGGGGGACGACCTCGCCACCCGGATGAACGGCATGTTCGCCTTCGCGATCTGGGACATCCGGCGCGAGGAACTGGTACTGGTGCGCGACCGGATGGGCGTCAAGCCGCTGTACTACCACCCGACCCCGTCGGGCGTGCTGTTCGGCTCGGAGCCCAAGGCGATCCTCGCCAACCCGCTCGCCCAGCCCGCCGTGGTCGACCTCGACGGGCTGCGCGAGATATACGCCCTCAGCAAGACGCCCGGGCACGGGATCTACCGGGGGATGTACGAGGTGCGCCCCGGCCAGATCGTCCGGGTGAGCCGCGCGGGCCTGAGCCGCCGCCTCTACTGGAAGCTCGAGGCCCGTGAGCACCCCGACGACATCGAGACCACGGTGCGGACCGTGCGCGAGCTGCTCGACGACATCGTCGAGCGCCAGCTCATCTCCGACGTGCCGCTGTGCAGCCTGCTGTCCGGCGGCCTCGACTCGAGCGCCATCACCGCGCTCGCCATGAAGAAGCTGCGGGAGCAGGGGGACGACAAGATCCGGTCCTTCTCCGTCGACTTCGTCGGCTACAACGAGAACTTCAAACCGGACCCGATGCGCGAGACCCCCGACACGCCGTTCGTCCTCGACGTCGTCCGGCACATCGAGGCCGC
This sequence comes from Streptosporangium sp. NPDC051023, assembly GCF_040689595.1. Lineage (NCBI taxonomy): Bacteria > Bacillati > Actinomycetota > Actinomycetes > Streptosporangiales > Streptosporangiaceae > Streptosporangium > Streptosporangium sp. NPDC051023. Next base: position 41,961 of record NZ_JBFBCE010000080.1, read on the forward strand.
CCACACCGACATCCTCCTGGACTCCGCCGACCTCATGGACCCCGAGGCGCGCGCCGCGGTCCTGCGGGCGCGGGACGTGCCGCTCGGTCTCGGCGACATGGACACCTCGCTCTACCTGCTGTTCAAGGCGATCCGGCAGCACTCGACCGTCGCGTTGTCCGGAGAGTCGGCCGACGAGGTCTTCGGCGGCTACCGCTGGTTCCACGACCCGGTCGCGGTCAACGCCGACACCTTCCCCTGGCTGGCCCTGCCGGGAGTCGAGGAGTTCAGCGGCGCGTCCAGGATCCTCGGTGACGACCTGCTGCGGGAGCTCGACCTTCCGGCCTACCGGGCGGAGCGCTACCGGGAGGCCCTGGACGAGGTGCCCCGGCTGCCCGGGGAGAGCGGCCTGGAGAAGCGGATGCGGGAGATCGGCTATCTGAACCTCACCCGGTTCGTGCAGAACCTCCTCGACCGCAAGGACCGCATGAGCATGGCCGTCGGCCTGGAGGTCCGGGTGCCGTTCTGCGACCACCGGCTGGTCGAGTACGTCTTCAACATCCCCTGGTCGATCAAGACCTTCGACGGATACGAGAAGAGCGTGCTGCGCGCCGCGACGGCGGACCTCCTGCCGTCGTCGGTGGTCGAGCGCAGGAAGAGCCCCTATCCCTCGACCCAGGATCCCGCCTACGAGCGGGGCCTTCGCACCGAGGCCGCCGACCTGCTCGGCCGTGACGTGGTCGCCGCCGAGCAGGTGGCCGACCTCGGCAAGATCCGGGCCATCCTCGACAAGCCGGTGGGCGCCTCTGGCCCGGGGACCAGGGCGGCGCTGGACGGCTTCCTCGGCGTCAACACCTGGCTCGAGGACTACGCCGTACAGCTCAAGCTCTGAGGCCGCGGGCCGGCGAGGCCGCGCCTCGCCGGCCGCTCCCGAGCCGGTGGGCCGCGGCTCGCCGCCGCGCAATAGACTCGGCGCACTATGGCCGTACAGATCTCGCCCAGCATCCTGTCCGCCGACTTCGCCCGCCTCGCGGAGGCGGCAGCGGCGGTCCCCAACGCCGACTGGTTGCACGTGGACGTCATGGACAACCACTTCGTGCCCAACCTGACACTCGGTCTGCCGGTCGTCGAGTCGCTGCTCAAGGCGACCTCGACGCCGCTCGACTGCCACCTCATGATCGAGGACCCGGACCGCTGGGCCCCCGCCTACGCCGAGGCCGGAGCGGGGAGCGTGACGATCCACGCGGAGGCCGCCAAGGCACCGGTCCGCACGCTGCGGCAGATCCGCGCCGCGGGTGCCCGCGCCGGGCTCGCGCTGAACCCCGCGACGCCGGTCGAGCCCTACGAGGACCTGCTCGGCGAGATCGACATGCTGTTGCTGATGACCGTGGAGCCCGGCTTCGGCGGCCAGAAGTTCCTCGACGTGGTGCTGCCCAAGCTCCGCCGGGCCCGCGGGCTCATCGACAGGCACGGCGGCCAGGTCTGGCTGCAGGTGGACGGCGGAGTCTCCGCAGAGACGATCGAGCGCTGCGCGGAGGCGGGGGCCGACGTGTTCGTGGCGGGCAACGCCGTCTACGGCGCTGAGGACCCGGCCCTCGCGGTGGACGAGCTGCGAGCCCTGGCCGAGAAGAGCTGGGCACTCCGGCCGGGCAGCTGGCCGTCGGGGTCGCCTCGGTTCTCACCCTGGGCGGTGTTGGTCTGTAC
>NZ_JBFBCE010000081.1:0-43564 GCF_040689595.1 Streptosporangium sp. NPDC051023
GGGCACGCCGAAGCAGTTGCTGCCCACGGCTGGGGTTCCCTTCCTCGCCCACCAGCTCGCGAGAGCCCGCTCTTTCGGCGTGCGGCCCTCACCGTCCCGGATCGTCGAGCCGCTCGCCCCGTACGCCGAAATCGCCTCCAAATACCACCCTTTCCTTTACATAACACCCCTAATGTTCCTCCGCATGAAAGACAGCAACACACCGGGTCCGAGCCGCCGCCAGCTCCTCATCGCGGGCGGCGTCACCGTTGCCGCCGCCGGGCTTGGCGTCGCCTATCTGGCCACGACGGCGTCCGCGGGCGACCCGGGAGCATCCTCCAGCCTCTGCCTGAAGCTCACCAAGGAGACCATCGAGGGCCCCTACTACCTCGATTACGACAAGCACCGCTCGGACATCACCGAGGGCAAGCCGGGCGTTCCTCTGACGCTTCGCATCCGGGTCGTCGACTCGGAGAACTGCGGGCCACTGCGCGACGTGGCCGTCGACATCTGGCACTGCGACGCCCTGGGCATCTACTCGGGGTACGAGAAGGCGTCGTCCGGCGACGGCGGTACCTTCCCCACCGATGCCCCCGGCGGGTCCGGCGGCGGCATGCACGCCCAGCCCGACAGCGAGACCACCTACCTGCGCGGCTTCCAGATGACCGACGGGGACGGCTGGGTCACCTTCGCGACCGTCTTCCCCGGCTGGTACATCGGCCGGGCGATCCACATCCACGTCAAGGTCCACGTCAACGGCACCTTCAAGGACGGCGCCTACACGGGCGGCGACGACTGCCACACCGGCCAGCTCTACTTCCCCGAGAACGTGATCGAGGCCGTCGCCGGGACGGGACCGTACTCGACCAACACCAAGCAGCGCACCACCAACGCCAAGGACCTGCTCTACACCGGTGAAACCCCGGCCGACGGCATGCTCGAGGTGAAGTACGACGCGGGGCAGCCGGCCGGAGGGGTCCAGGCCTCGATCACCCTGGGAGTCGACCCCGAGGCCGTCCACGACGGCCAGGGCTGGCCGTGAGGCGGCCCGAAACCGGCTGACGGACCTGCGACGACGCCCGCGAACGGCGCCCCCGGGAACGGCGGGGCCCGCCGTTCCCGGGACGCGGCTTCAAACGGCGTCACCCATGTCGACCGGGACGCGGCTTCAGGCTGCGTCGCCCGTGTCGAGACCCCCGGCCCGCACTCCGGCCTGGAAGACGGCCGAGACGGCCTCCTGCCGGAGCAGGACGCCGGGGTCGGTGAGCGGGTCCCCGTCGAGCACCAGCAGGTCGGCCACCTTGCCCTCCGCAACGGAACCGACCCGGTCGGCGATGCCGAGAATGGCCGCGTTCGCCGAGGTGGCCGAGACCAGCGCCGCCATCGGGCCGAGAAGCTCGGCCTTGAGCACGATCTCCTCGGCCCGGCCGCGCTGGCCGACCCCGAGAAGATCGGAACCGCTGCCGAGCACGACACCGGCGTCACGGGCGAGCAACATGGACTTCTTCATCGACTCCATCAGCGCGGCCAGCGGCGCCGCCGTTTCCCGCGGGACCGTACCGATCATCCGGTGCAGCACGAGGAGCGTCGGCACCAGTGACGCGCCGACCTCCGCCATCAGCCGCGCGGTCTCCTCGTCGAGGAGGCTGCCGTGCTCGAAGTGGCGGACACCGGCCGCGATGCCGTGCCGGACGCTGGCGGCGCTGTGCGCGTGAGCGTGCACGTACGTGCCGTGGCTCTCCGCCTCGTCGACGGCGGCACGGAGCTCGGCCACGCTGAACTGGCAGCGGTCCAGCCCTCCCCCGGAGGAGACTCCGCCGCTGACGCACACCTTCACCTGGCTGGCGCCCGCGCGGAACGCCTCACGGGCGGCACGCCGTACGTCGTCGGGACTGTCCGCGACCAGCGCCACCCGCACCAGGCCGGGAATCGACACGCTGCCGTGCCCGTGCCAGGGGCCCCTCTGGTCGGCGTGCCCGCCGGTCTGGGTGAGGAAGGGCCCCGAGGGCAGGATCTTCGGGCCGGGAAGCAGTCCGGTGCTCACGCAGGCGGCGACGCCTCCGTCGATCCCACCGGCGTCCCGGACGGTGGTGAACCCCTCGCGCAGCGCCCGGCGGACGTTTCCGAACACCTGGGCGGCGATCTCCGCGGCGGACAGCTCAAGCCCGGGACCGAGGAGACCCATGTGGCCGTGCGCCTCGATGAGGCCGGGAAGCACCGTACGGTCCCCGAAGTCGTGGACCACGTCGTACCGTGCCGTGTCGCCGGTCCCCCACGGCCGCACCTGGGTGATCATGCCGTCTTCGACAGAGACCGCCGCATCGGACAGTGTCCGCCCGACGCCGTCGACGAGCTGGCCGCAGCGCAGGAGTGTGCGGGTCATCGTGCCACCGCCATAACCGGTGCGGCCTGGTCGAGCAGGACACTGCCATCCTTGAGGACCAGGCGTGGCCGTGACAGCGCGCCAAGGTCGTGCGGTACCTCACCGTCAACGACGAGCAGGTCGCCCCGGTGCCCCACCGCGACCTGGCCGGTCGCCCTGCCTCCGGTCAGCACTGCGCCCGCGGCGGTCGTGGCGGCCAGCACCGCCTCCCGGTTGCTGAGCCCGGCCGCGGCCAGGTGGCCGATCTCCTCGATGACGGTGTCCTCGCCGTGGCTGTCGGTGCCCGCGGCGATGCTCACCCCCGCCTCACGGGCGATCCGCACGGCCTCCTGGGTGCTGTCGAGCAGGCGGCGGGCCCGTTCGATCAGCCGCGCGGAAAGCCCCAGCTCCGGCCCGTGCTCGACGAAGTCGTGCGCCACGGTCAGCGTGGGCACCATCGTGACGCCCCGCTCGGCCATCAGGTCGGCGGTCCGCCGGTCCAGCTCAGAGGCGTGTTCCACCGTGTCGACCCCGGCGCTGACCGCCGTCCTGATGCCGTCGAGGCCAAGGGCGTTGGCGGAGACGGCGCGGCCCGCCGCGTGGGCCTCCGCGACGACGGCCTCCACCTCGTCCAGTCTCAGTTCCTGCCATCCCGCGGGACCGTTCACCAGTCCGCCCCCGCCCGCAAGCCCGTTGGTGACCGCCACCGACAGCAGGTCGACGCCGCGCCGTACCTGCTGCCGGGCGGCGCGGCGAGCTTCGACGGCGCCCGTGATCTCCTGGCTGCCGTACACCGCCCCGCCCCGGCCCGTGGCCCCGATGGGACTTCCCGCGACGACGAGCGACGGCGACCGCAGCGTGCCGTCGGCCGCGAGGTCGCGCAGTTCGAGCGCGGTCGGGGCCTGGCTGGCGGTGTCGCGCACCGTGGTGATCCCTCTGCCGACCAGCCGGTCGAGCAGGATCTGGGCGCGCAGGATCCGTTCCACCAGGGTGGGGGCCGCTCCGACCGGCCCCGCGTGCAGGACGACCAGATGCAGGTCGATCAGGCCCGGCAGCAGGGTGCTCCCCGGCAGGTCGTACTCAACCCGGCTTACTCCCCGAGCCGTGGGCGGAACCGTGGACGGGTCGCCGACGTGGGTGATCGAGCCGTCGGCTCCGACGAGCACCGCCTGCCCGCTCCGAGCCGAGCCGTCGGGCAGCAGACACCAGGCCGGGCGGAGAAGAACCTCGGGTCGCGGGGGAGTCGGGGGAACGGTCATCGGACACCTCGTGTTCGTCGTTGGAGCACTCGGAACGCTGCGAACCCGACCGCCGCCACCAGGCCGGTTCCGGCGAGGAGGAGCGTCGACAGCGCCGCGAGGGTGGGATCCAGGTGGGTTTCGAGGAAGGTGAACATCACGACCGGCAGCGTGTCGCCGGACAGCGAGGACATGAACAGCGACGACTCCAGCTCGTCGAAGGAGAGCATGAAGGAGAAGCCGAAGGAGATCAGGAATCCGGGAACGACCGCGGGGAGAACGACACGGACGAAGGCCGTCACCGGCCCCGCGCCGAGGTCCCTGGCAGCCGACTCCAACCGGTGGTCGGCCGCCTCAAGCGCCGAGATCAGCACGCCGACGACGAAGGGGAGCGTCATCGCGGCGTGCAGCACGGTGAGCGCGAGGCCGCCGCCGAAGACCGTCTTGAGCGACCCGAACCAGCTCCCGGCCGTCAGATAGCCGATCAGACCGGCCAGTCCGAGGGCGACCTTCGGCATGCTCAGCGGTGCGTTGATCAGCGAGTGCAGCGCGGCCGAACCGGGGAAGCGGAACCGGTCGAAGGCGTAGGCCGCCGTCAGGCCGGAGACGGTGGCCATCGCGGCCGCGAGGAACGCCACCCTGACGCTGAGCGCGAACCCGTCGCGGAACGACTCGTCGGCGACCGCGGCGCGGTACCACCTCAGTGACCAGTCGACGGGCGGGAACTGCGAGACCGCCGACGCGTTGAAGCTGTTGACGACCACGATCGCCAGCGGCGCCGCCATGAACAGCCACACCGCCACGATCGCGATCCATGCGGGAATCCGTCCCTGCCCTCTCCTGGGCCCTCTCATGCCGACCTCTCCCGCCTCGGCGCGGCCTGCCGGCCCAGCCGTTTCGCGAGCGTGAACAACGGGGTGACCACGACCGCGGTCACGAGGAGCAGTACGGCCAGCCTGACGAACGCGGTGGGCCAGTTGACCGCCAGCAGGTTCTGGTAGACCAGCTCGGAGACCATCTGGACGCGTCCCCTGCCGATGATCGCCGGAATGCCGAAGGCCCCCATCGACAGTCCGAAGGCCAGGGCGCCCACACGCAGCGCCGCCGGCGCGGCCAGCGGTACGGTGACCCTCCAGAACACGCGGGACGATCCGGCGCCCAGGTCACGCGCGGCACGGTTGACCTGGAGCCCGTGGATCTCCCGCATCCTGGCGATGAGCGGGAAGGCGGTGATCGGCATCATCGCGTGCGCCAGCACGACCACCGTCGCGAGGAGCCCCGAAGAAACGCCGAGGAATCCCAGCAGGCTCCCGGCGGCGTCGAGCGAGTGCGCGACCGGCGGCTGGTCGAGGATCAGCAGCCACCCGTAGCCTCGCACCGCCATGCTCACCACGAGCGGCGAGAACAGCAGGGCCATGGTCACCGCGGTCACCGAGCGCCGGTCGACCGCGACGAGCGCGGAGGCGACCAGCAGCGAGATCAGGCAGGAGAGGGCCGACGCACCGAGGGAGACCAGCACCGTGCGCAGCATCGCCTCCCAGTAGAAGAGGTCGAGCGCACCGGCGCCGACCGCCTCGACGACGCCCGACTCCCCCGTCGTTCCCGGGGCGAAGGCGCGGTAGACGAAGAGCACGACGGCCAGCAGGAGGGCGCCGAACAGCAGCAGCGGCGGGGTCATCAGCGCCCCGGGCAGCCACCTCGCCCGTCCCGCCTTTCTCCGGCCGGTGCGGACGGGCCGCGCCGTGGTCCGGGTGGTCATGCCGGTCCGTCCTGCAGGGGAACGACACGCCGGGGGTCGAGCCCGACACCGACGACGGCGCCGACCGGCCAGGGGATGTGCTCTCCCGCGACCACCACCACGAGCGGCTCTTCGAGGCCCACCTCGACCTCGTAGCGCACCGTCGCCCCGTAGTAGGTGCTCCGGACGACCGTGCCCCGGATCGGCGCGGTGTCTCCCGGATCGTCGGTGAGGGTGACGGCCTCGGGGCGGATCGCCCACCTGCCGCCGGTGGCGGGCACCTCGGTCCTGAGCCACCGCACGATGGCGGCGGACTCCCCGAGCCGGGAGACCGACGCCGTTCCCGACCCCAACGCCATTCCCGACCCCGACGCCGACGCCGACGCCGACGCCGATGAGATGACGTTGGCGTCTCCCAGGAACCGGGCCACGAACTCGGTTCTGGGACGGGTGTAGACCTCAAGCGGCGATCCGCTCTGCTCGACCGCGCCTTCCCGCATCACCACGACCTGGTCGGCCATCGACATCGCCTCCTGCTGGTCGTGCGTCACGTAGACGAAGGTGGTGGCCGTACGCTGCTGGATCGAGCGCAGCTCTATCTGCATCTGCTTGCGCAGCTGAGCGTCCAGAGCACTGAGCGGCTCGTCCAGGAGCAGCACCGCGGGCTCGACCGCGAGGGCACGGGCGATGGCGACCCGTTGCTGCTGGCCGCCACTGAGCTCGCTGATGCGCCGCCCGGCGAGCGGCCCCAACTGGACCAGGTCGAGCAACTCACGGACCCGCTCCGCCACGGCGTTCCCGCGGACGCCGCGCACGCGCAGCCCGAAGGCGACGTTTCCCGCGACGGTCAGGTGCGGGAACAGGGCGAGCGTCTGAAAGACCATCGCCGTCGGGCGCCGCTCCGGGGGCACGCCCACGATCGGACGGCCGCCGATGAGGATCTCACCGCCGGTCGGCTCGACGAAGCCGCCGATCATGCCGAGCACCGTCGACTTGCCGCATCCGCTGGGCCCGAGGATCGCCGCGAACCGGCCCGCCTCGATGTCGAGATCCACGCCGCCGACGGCGACCGCCGTGCCGTACGTCTTGCGCAGGCCCCGGAGGGTCACCCCCTGCGGTTCTGGACGGGCGTCCGGCGGCACCGTCCGCGCGGTTTCGGCCGGGATGCTCATCGTCGCTCCTGCCTTCCGGGCCCGGCTAGCGGAGGTTGCCCTTGACATCACGGTTCCAGCGCTCCACCAGCTTCTGCTCCACGGTGGCGAACTGTTTCCAGTCCACCTGGAGCACCTTCGCCATCGCCTCGGCCGACAACGCGGAGTTCTCGGACTTCTCCTTCGCCGCGGGGAGGTCGGGATACACCGCGCCCGCGAAGGTGTTCTCGTTGTACCCTCCGACGTTCTCCGGCTTGAGCAGCTCGTTGACCAGCTCGATCGCGAGCTTCTCCTGGTCGCCGCCACCGCCCTTGAGCACGGCGAGGTAGAGCGGGACGGCCATCTGGCCCTCCTTCGGCGCCACATATCCGATCTTGGCTCCCTGTGCCGCCCAGTTCGCCTGGGCGGCGAGGATGCTCACCCCGAGTACGGCGTTGCCCCGGGAGAAGGCGTCGAACTGTGTCTGGTTGGAGTTGTAGACGGTGGAGAACTGGCCCGCCTTGGCCGCCTCCGCGAAGGCCTTGAACCCCTCGTCGAGGGTCTCCGGGTCACCCCCGAGTGCCTTGTTGACCGCCCATAGGCCGCCCATGAGGATCCCCTGAGGTGCGTCGTACAGGCCGACCTTGCCCCGGTAGGCGGGGTCGAGCAGGTCAAGCCAGGAGGTCGGCGCGTCCGCCAGGTCGGTACGGTGCACCAGTCCGACCACGTTGGTGTTGAACGGGACGCCCGCGTCGCCGAACTGCCGGTAAGCCTGGTCGGCCGACCCGGCACGGGGCACGTCCGTACCGCTCAACGGGCGGAACATGTCGATCCCGGCCCCCTGCGCCATGGCCTGCGCGGTGAACAGCCCGGTGTTGACCAGGGCCGTGCCGCTCGCCTTGTACGCCGAAATCACCTCTGGATACCGCGAGCCGCCGATGATCGTCTTGATCTTCAGGTCGGGGTGCGCCGTACGGAACGCCGCGAGCACCTTCTCCGGGACGATCTCCTGGCCCGCGCCCTGGAAGTAGAGCACGGACAGCTCGTCGGCACCGCCGCCCGCGCCGCCCGCCGCACCGCCGCCGTCACCGCATCCGGCGAGGACCAGCGTTCCTCCGATGCCCGCCGTCAAAGCCAGGAAGTTCCGCCGGGACATACCTGAGGGCACAGCCGAGGACACGGCCATGACGGTCTGGGGCCTCCCCTGCATGAATCGAGAAGCCATATTCGTCGCCTTTCTCGGGTTGAGCCGGGTGACGCTCACGTCACCGGCCTTCACGTGTCCCCCGACAGCGCGCCCTCGCCGCCCTTGAGCACCCCGAGCGTCAAGCTCATCTGCTCGGCGACGGTGGCATTGATCTGTTCGCGGTCACCCGCCGCGATGCCGCGCACAAGACGGCGGCTGATGTCCTCGACCCGGCTGATGAATCCGGGGGCCGGGTCGAGGTCGGACATGCTCCAGACTCCGATCACCGAGATCAGGTCGATCGTGCGGAGCAGGCTACGGGCGAGGACCCGGTTGCCGCACAGGACGGCGATCGCGCAGTTCAGCTCGTTGGCGGCGAACAGGACCCGGGCCACGTCCCCACCGGCCGCCTCCCGCTGCAGCTCGATGAGGTACTCATGGATTCGCTCCATGATCGCCGGGTCCCGCCGCTCGCCGACCAGCCGTGCGGCCTCGGTCTGCAGAAGCTGGCGGACCGCCACCAGGTCCTCCCACTCGGACATCGAGGTCGACTGTGAGATGACCTGGCTCAGAGCGATGGGAATGCCCGCACGGTCCTTGACCCACGTGCCGCCACCCCGGCCGACCCTGACGTCGAGGACGTCGGCCTCCGCGAGAGCGGTGACAGCGCGCCGGACGTTCTCGCGGGAGACCCCGAGGGCCACCGCCAACTCGTCGAGGCTCGGCAGCCGGTCACCCTCGCGCATCGCGGTGTAGCGGATGGAGTCGACGATCTCCACCAGAACGCGCGACGCGGTCGCCGTGGGTGCCACCCGGTCCAAGTTGGACAGCTCGGCCAGGTCCTGCAGCATCGCGTTGACGGTCTCATCGCTCACGGGGTCTATCCCTCTTTCGGTCACGTAGGTCCCGACGGCCCTACCAGGTCAGACGATCTTGCCCGACTTCACGACCGGGACGCCGTCCACGGCGAAGCTGTGGCTCAGTAGCGGAATGTCCAGATGTGAGGCGCAGTGCCGGGTGCCGCCGATCCCGGAGTGCCGGGCGGGCATGTCACTGGTGTTGGAGCCGAACGCGATGAGGATGCTGCCCCGGTACGACTCTCCGTCGACCGGCGTGAACCGGGGGCTGCCCGTCCAGACCGCGTTGGGGTGCAGACCCCAGCCGATGTGCGAGACGCCGTACGACTCGGGGTCCTGCCAGCGCTCCAGCCACTGGCTGAGCGCCGTCGCCGACTCCCCGCCCTCGATCTTGACGATGCGCCCGTTCTCGATGTGCAACATGATCGGGTCGCGGACCGTGGCCCCCATCTGCAGCATCGCGTCACCCGGCTCGACGACCACGACACCGTTCGCGGAGTCCTCCAGCGGTGCGCAGGCCACCATCGCGAAGCCGAAGTTGTCCCAGATGCCCGGCTCGTCGGCGAGTCCGAGCTGACGGTGCCCCTTCCGGCCGTCCTTGCGCAGCACCAGGTCGGTGCCCCCGTCGCTGGTCAGATGGATCTCGTTGGTACGTTCCATGAGCCGGGCGGCGTCCATGGCCTCCTCGACGATCTCGTCCGAGGGATAGAGCCTGAACTGGTTGGCCTCGTTGAGGCAGATGTCGAGCCACCGGGTGCCGGAGGCTGCCACCTCGGGAATGCCACGGGAGTGCGCGGTAAGCTGGGCGAACGGCGTCGGGAAGACGCCGCCACGGTAGTGGAGCACGAACTGCGCCTGCTGCATCGCGGCCAGCAGCATGTCGTTCATGTGATGCGCGTCGGTGACCTCCATCGGGTGATAGCGCACCGAGATCACGTGATCCGACGTCCTGCGGAGAGCTTCCTCGTACGGTGCCAGGTCGGCGGGATCGATGATCCGGGAGCTCAGCATGACCACCCGCTCGTCGGGACGAACGTTGCATCGCTGGAGCGCGGCTTCGATGAGCTGGGAATGAGTCCTGAAGTCGCCCATTAGGACCTCCTTTGGATGTTTCCACCCGTTTGGGCCGTGTCGCTTAAAGGACTATGGGCTAGTTCTTATTTCATTGTCAAGGGTCGTCTCGGCCGGCCTCCGAGCGCCAGACGGACAGGCGACGACCGCCGTCGCGACCGGGTCTCGACATCTCCGGCCTGGTCATTTGCGATCTCCACATGGCCGACCGCGGGCAACCGGCCAGACGGGGGCCGGCAAGCGGACAGGCAGACCGGGCCCGGCCGGGTCGCCTCGACGCGATCGGCGACAAAGCCGGCACCGCCGAGCCACAACGAGACCGTCGACGGCCATCCAGGCCGCGACCAGCGGAGACGATCACCGATGCGGCCGCCCAGGCGGGGCGAACCCGGATATCACGCGGTGGTCACGCCGACCAAACCGACCCCCGCCATTCCCGCACCCACACCAGGACCGCTCTGTTTTCAGATTCCCTTCCGTACCTATTTTGGATCGCCCCGAACAAGCACAGGGGGAATTTTCACTCCTCTGCCCACCGGCCACCGTCGCCGAAACTCTTCATGACGACCATCGAAAACGGATAACGGCGAAGACATCGAATGGCCACCAACCGCAACCACCCTGCCAAATGGCAGGGAAACCAGAAAGTCACTTGACACTGATCACGCATTTCACAAACACGAACAGGCCATTAACCTTATAGTTCCACGAAGCCCCGAAGGAGGTTCATAATTGATTCGTGCCAAGATGTCTCTGGCTCGCCTGACAGTCGCCTGCCTCGTCGCCGTGAGTACGGTCCCGGTGACCGCGACGACAGCACACGCTTATGCCCGTTACCAGGACGTCATGACAGATTCCATGACGGGGCCCGTACGACGCTCTACACCTGGTTCCTGGCCCAGCCCGGCGCCGACGAGGTCGAATTCGAAGCACCGCCCTCCTATATCAAGGACACTGCGAAAGACGGCAGGCGCGCGGAGGTCTACGGGCAGGACTACCCGTCCTACGACACCTTCGGCTTTCTGGGGGAGGCGGCGTGCGGCAACGGATGCGAGGTCCCCATCGAGGGGGTCATCACCTTCAACAGCGACGCCAACGACCCGGGCTTTCTGATGTCGGAGCTGTGCACCAGCAACGCGCATACGAACTACCGGCGCCAGCTGGCGTGGCTGATGCCCAGCTTTGACCATCCGGCCTGAGAACGGGGTGAAGAGGCAATGAGCATTTCCAGTGGTCGCCGGGGCGCTTCAGGTCGCTCAGGAGCGAGATTTCAGGCGACGCTCTCAACCGTGGGAACCGTCGCCGTCATCGGTGCGGGAAGCGTTCTCGCCACGGGCGCGCTGTCCTCCTCGGATTCCGAGGCCCTGACTTCACTACAGCGTGCCCATCGCCGGAGGAACTCCCCGGAAGCTCCCCGGCACAGATGGGCTGAGCCTGCTGACCTGGCCGTGGGCGACCGATGTTCCCAAGGACGCGACTCCCGACAGGGGACAGACGAAACTGGTCAATCTTTCCACCTCCGAGATCGTCGACACCAAAACCTCAGACAAGGTCTCCGGCCTCCGGTGCGGCCCTGACTGGTGCGGCGGCGTCTCGGACGGAAACCTGGTGATCGGGCGGCCCGACGGATCGGGACGGCAGGCGCTTCCCGGCATCAGGACGCTGGAAGGCCCGGAAACCCTGGGCTCGGGATTCGGCCTGGCGAGGCTGCTTCCCGACGGTTCCGGGATCGCGGAGAGGAAAACCGCCGCCGCTCGCTTCACCACGCTCGTCTACGATCCTCGCAGCGGAACGGCAGGCGGAGTAGGCACAGAAAACGGTTTCGCGACGGGGACATCGTCATCTCCCACATCAGTCGTCTACTGGGACACCGACCAGAAGGGAGCCCTCACATGCAGGACACCCCCAGGAACGGTCTCCGTACCCGGCGAGAAGTCAGGCGCTTCGAACGCTTCCGGCCGTCCTCCCGAGCCTCCGTCCGCTCTCCAGCGGGACAAGGCCCGTAAACCGCTCTGCGCCATGGTGCCCACGGGCGGAAACGTGGAGTTCACGGTCCTCAACCTGGCAGCCGTCCGCTAAGGCGAGAGCCTCAACGACGAACCGGCCTCTCCTCTGCACGATTCCTCCCCCAAGGCCGTCAACACCTGACAGCCGGCCGGGACGGCGATCATCACGGTCCGGGCGCACCACCGCTCGGACCACGGTGACGCCTCGCCGTCCCGGACCTCCGAGTCCCCAGGATCCGGGAGGGAGAACCGTCGCCGGGCCAGACGGTCCCGTCACCGTGAGCTGCGCGGCGTGATCCATGACCGCTGACTAGAATGCGGGCGTGGGTCACCATATCTGTGCTCTCGTCGTGGCCGGATGGGTTGACGCTGAGCTGGCCCATTCGGTGGGGCTGCGTGCCAGACTCGTGCACGACGACATCAGTGTGTTCCCGATCGATCACTACTTCTCGAGCTACTGGGCAGCGAGACGAGGCAGTGGCGCACGGCTCGACCTGCCCGACGGCCTTCCCGCCACATTTCCGGAAGAAGCGGTGCTGTGTGACCTCGTTCGTGAGGTGACCGGCACGGATAAGCCGCGGTTCGCGATCATCCAGACGGAGTACTTCGCCGGTTTCGGCGACCAGTGGGCTGTGGCATTCGCCGGCGAAAAACGACTGACAGCTGAGCAGACATCGATAAACGAGGCGCTTGCCGCACTTGGCGTGCGGGCATCGGCTTCGGCCGACGAGTTCGATGTGATCGGTCTCGGCGAGTTCCGGAGCAACCCGGATTATCTTGAGCGCTACGTCGACCTGTGTGACGAACTCGGCGTCTGACGGAAGGCGACTCCCGCCGCTCATCGTCCGCTGCGCGAACATGGCGCCGCCATCGCACCTGACCTCGGACCTCACCCCCTCGCGCTCCTCGTCCAGGTGAACGCACCGGAGACGTCCCCCCGCTTCGAGCGCCGCCACGACGCCCCCGCCTTCGACGGCGTCTGACGTGCTCCGAACTCCCCTTCTGACCGCGTCTCCGGCGCGACGTCCTACCCGGCGGCGACGTCACCTGCGACCTGGCCGGATGAGGTGAGCCGCGCCCACGCTCCCTGTCAGTCCTCAGCGGCGACAGGCCGTTCACGAGACATGGTCAGGCTCTACGGCCGGAACGGCTAGATCAGGCCGAGGCTTCCCGACTTCACATCATTGACGAAGGCTTCCCATTCCCCTCGCGTGAAGACGAGAGCCGGACCGGAAGGGTCCTTGCTGTCACGCACGGCAACGAACCCGGGAAGATTACCGGCGACCTCAACGCAGTCCCCATTACCTCCGCTGCGCGAGCTCTTGCGCCACACCGTATTGGTCAGGTCTGTCGGACCGGACATCCCACCCCTTCCAGAGGACACTTACGTCAGGTTCGTCGACGCGTCCATCAGCATAGCCATGCTGTCCGCCGGGCTGAGGGCAACTGCGCGGAGGTAGTCGAACACGCCGACGTACCTTCGGACGTCGGTGGCGTCCTCAAGGTAAAGGCCGCTGGCCATGTTCTCCAGGTAGATGACGTCCAGGTCACTGTGCGCGGGGAAGCCCACGATGTTGAACGATCCGGTTATCGCCGGATGTGCTCCGGCCCGGTAAGGAAGAACCTGGACCATGATGTTCGGCCGCCGATTCGCTTCTGCGAGGTGCCTGAACTGCTCGGCGGTGGTCTGGGCCGTTCCCACGTGCTGATGGACGACTCCTTCCCCGAGAATGACAGACAGTTCCAGCGGACTGCCATCCATGAGCCGCTTCTGTCGCTCCATCCGAACCGCGACCCGGCGGTCGACCTCGTCGGGCGTGTCATTCGGCCGGGAGGCCTCGACGACGGCTCGCGCATAACCAGCGGTCTGAAGAAGTCCGGGAACCAAGGTCTGCTGATAGGTACGAACCGATGTCGCCTCGGCTTCGAGGCCGATCAGTGTCGCGTACTCGCTCGGCAACACATCACCGTAGTTCTGCCACCACCCACGCTGCTGCGCTTCCCGCGCCAGCACAGCCAACGCCTCCCTGTCCTCCTCGGGAACGTTGTACAGGTCGAGGAACGCCTTCAGGTCTCGCGGCCGAAGTCCTCTGCGACCGGTCTCGATGCGGCTGATGGACGCCGCCGCGAAACCCAGACGGTCGGCGACTTCCTGCATGGTCAGCCCGCTCTCTGTCCGCAGCCGTCGCAGTTCTGAGGCGAGGCGACGCCTACGCACCGTGGGACTCGTGTCGGCGACCAATGACTCTGATCCTCTCGCAACTCAGCCCGGTAGTTACCTTTGGCATTTTCCAAAGGTAACTACCGGGGGAACATGATCTGAGGTAACTTCCACAGAGTGTAGTTAGACGACTACAGAGGCGGTGTGGTTATGGAAACACCTGCACAGAAGTCCGATTCACGGGAGGAAGACTTCATTCACCTGATACGGCTGAGCTGGGACTCATGCGTCCACGGGGCCTCCAGCTCGTCGCCTCTTCCCGTCGGCGCTTCACCGGCCCTGGAGATGGCGATCGTCCCGGGAAGCCCGATCCGAGTGCGGGCCGTACGGGGGGCCAACGGGCGGGGATTCAGCCGACGGGAGGGCGCGCGGGGGCCGGCACTCGCCGAGGGAGCGGCGGAGGCGATTCTGCGCGCGGTGTCCTCGTGAGGGGCGGGACCGAGGTGGAGGCGCTGGTGTCCCTGCTCATGACGCCGCGCTGGCGCGGCCTCCACTGGCTGGGTACTCGCCTGCTCGACGGCGTGCCCTCCTCCGTCTGCACCTCCCGCACCTGGGTGACCGCACAGCTGAGCACGTCCGTTCCGGACGTCCCCGTCGAAACGCTCGACATCGTCAAGCTGCTGACCAGCGAACTGGTGACGAACGCGATCGTCCACAGCCGCTCGCGGGACGGCCTGCTGTTCGTCCACCTCGGAGTGAGCCCCCCGGGGCGGGGAGCCGTGATCCATGTGGAGGTGCTGGACGTGGGCTCGGACAACGGGCCCCCGGTGGTCCGTACGGATCCCGACGGCGACAGCGGACGCGGCCTGTTCCTGGTGGACACCCTGTCACGACGGTGGGGTACGGCCGACGCTAAACCAGGCCGCGCGGTCTGGTTCCAGGCCCCCTACACTCCCTCCCCCTGATCTTCTCAGTGGACAGCCGGGATGGGCCGGGCTCAGTCCAGCGCGAAGAAGCTGCCGATGGTGCCATGCCTGGTCCCGTCGGGATCCACCGGGTTGAAGATCCTGGTTCGGCAGTTCGGGTCCGGGAAGATCAAGATCGTGCCCTCGGTCCGGTTCACCACGACGCTGTTCTCACCAAAACCCTGATGGCAGGCGCGGGGCTCCGGATCGGTGATCGTCCTCACCTGACCGTCCGGCGAGTACAGGCGAACGAATCCCGGCGCGGCGGAGGCGGGGCTGGCGCAGGCGAGCGCGAGCGTTCCGGCCACGGCCAGGAGGACGGGGAGGCGATTGAAGGGGCGCATGGGGCGGTTTCCTTTCTGAGGTAAGAGAGTCACCACCCGACACATTACAGATAGCGATCAAAGAGCTACCTAACGTAATCGATGGATTGCCGTCACCTCCCCATGGCATCCCGCGCTCGCCCGGCCAGACATCTGAGACCTTCAGCCGCCGACGCCAGGCCATTTCTCGATCATGACATCGTTGACCTTTCCTGCGCGGACCACAGGTGCCCAGGGAGGCCTGCAGCGTCAGTGATGGTCGCGACAAGGTGCCGGTCAGGGTGGCCCTTTGACGCTTATCTTGTCCGCCCCCTAACAGACAGGTACTCAATAGCCACAAACCATGACACTACGGACACGCTCAACCGCTACCGATCAGTACCCCCAAACCGAGATCAACGATCACCACCCGACGCCACCACACCCCCGCTGACCTGCGGTTCGATCCTTAGCGTTGTTACCCGCCAGCAGAGTCCCCGGACCCGGTAACGCACGGGGTCGGTCCACGGCCGTATCGGCACTACCACGGGGTCTGCGAACCCTCCGAAGATCGGGGTCTGTTCGACCGCGAGGTGACAACGGCCAGGGCCTTGCGGAGGTCGTGGCGGGAGCTCACGCCGAGCTTGGGGTAGGCGCGGTAGAGGTGGTATTCCACCGTGCGAGGGCTGAGGAAGAGCTGCGCGGCGATCTCGCGGTTGCTGACGCCCGCAGCGGCCAGCTGGATGATCCGGCGTTCCTGCGGGGTCAGGCCGTCGAGCGGGTCCTTGCCAGGTGGCGCAGCGGTCGCGGACGCCGCGCCTGACGCGCTCAGCTCACCGCGGGCGCGGTTCGCCCAGGGCCTGGCGCCGAGGCGTTCGAACAGCTCGGTGGCCAGTTGCAGCGGGTGCCTGGACTCGGCCTTGCGTCGCGCTCTGCGCAGCCACTGGCCGAACAGCAGCGCGGTCCGTGCTCGCTCGAAGGGGCGGCCCGCTCCCTCGTGCAGGTGGACAGCTCGCGCCAGCAGTTCGCCTGCCTCTTCCTCGGAAGCGACCAAGGCGCGTGTACGCAGCGCGACGGCTTGAGCCCAGGCCTGGCCACCGGATCGAGCCCAGGCGGTGAGCCGATCCAGCGGTTCGGCGGCAAGTTCCGGCCTGCCCGCACGGACGGCGGCTTCCACCAGATCAGCCGCGACCGTCATGGCCGTCGGCCGTTTCCGCCAGGCGACCTGGAGGTGCCGAAGCGCCTCCTCGTAGCGGCCGTGGCCCAGCGCCAGCAGCCCCGGCAGACCGGTCGCGTCGCCCTGGATGGCGGCGATCTCTGCCAGCGGCTCGGTGGACGGCTCTTCCCCGCCCACGGCGCCGGCGATCTGCGCGGCCTCCTCAAGGGACGCCCGGGCCTCGCCGTACTGGCCGGCCGCGACCTGGGCCCGCGCGAGCAGGCCCAGGATCTCGGGCAGCTCGCCCGGCGCGCCACGCTTGCGTAGGTGGGCGATCTGCTTGGTCGCCAGGGCCAGGGCGGCCTGATCGTCCCCGGCGAGCAGGGCGTCGTGGACTCCGGCGTGCCGGGCCAGGCGGGACAACGCGCGCTCGTGGTCGTCGGTGTACAGCAGATTCCTGGCCGCCTCGCTGCTGCGCCGGGTGCGCTCGGCCGGGACCGGGCTGAGCTGCGCCGCGTGGTCGAGCACGCAGGCCGCAAGTGCCGGATCGGAGCGTCGGGCGAGATCTTCCAGTTCGGCCGCGATCTGTTCGTCGGGGGTGAGGGTGGCCACAGCGAGGTGGCCGAGGCGGCGGATCGGATCGGCCGTCGCCTCGGCCAGCGCGCGGTGGACGCGCAGCCGATCGGTTAGCGGGACCAGGTAGTAGGCGGCGCTGCGCTCCAAGGGATGGCGAAAGGCGAGCCGCATCCCGCTCACGCGCAGCACTCCCTCCGCCGCGGCCAGGTCGCGCTCGGCCAGGCCAAGCGCCGTCGCTGCCGCCATGACGGTCGCCAGGTCGCCGTCTGGCTCGGCGGCCGCCAGGGTCAGGAGCGGACGGCTCTCGTGGGCCACGGACGTGGCTATGCGGTGCCCGAACCGGGCCAGCACGGCGTTGCCCGCAGGCAACACGGACACGGGCATGACCTGGCCAAGGCGCTGCTCGGAGGTGAGCGCGCGGGCGAACTCCAGCAGCGCCAGCGGGTTCCCTGCCGCTTCCTGAACGATCCTGGCCCGCACCTGAGGATTCAGCTCGATGCCGTCGAGCAGGCCGGCCGCGTCCGGCAACCGCTCCAGGGTGAGTGAGCGCAGACCCGGCGCGGGGAACCCGTCCTCTGCCATGAAGATCATCGCGATGCCATCGGTGTCCAGCCGTCTGGCGGTGAACAACAGCGCCTCGGACGTCTGCCGGTCAAGCCAGTGCGCATCGTCAATCACGACCGTCGTGGGTGCCAGGTCCGACAGCAGCGCGAGAAGGGAGAGGCCGACCGTGTACGGGTTCTGTTCAGGGCGGGTCACGAGTCCGCGCAGTGCCTGAGCCTGTGCGGCCGGGAGCGTCTCGACCCGCGCGGCCAAGGGGCGCAGCAGTCGGTCCATGGCCGCGTACGGCAAGTCCGCCTCGGCCTCGATCCCAGCGATACGCAATGCCGGGACGCCCTCCACCAGCGTGGTCTTGCCGATGCCGGCCTCACCATGCACGACGATGGCGGTGCTGGTGCCGTTGGCCGTACGTGCTGTGGCGGCTGATATCTCCGCCCTTTGCAGATCATGCACACCAGTAACGCTATCCAGTGGTGCTACGGAATCGGCCCCAGTGGTCCTGTCTCTAGCGTCGGCGCCATGACGAAGAGCCTTTTCGACAGCGTGACCGTGGGCGAGCTCGACCTGCCCAACCGGCTGGCCATGTCGCCCATGACCCGCAGCCGCTCCTATGACGGCCTGGCCTCGGACCTGATGGTGGAGTACTACGCCCAGCGGGCGAGCGCAGGTCTGATCATCACCGAGGGCATTCAGCCGTCGGTCGTCGGCCAGGGGTCGATCAACACCCCTGGACTGCACAGCGACGAGCAGGTGGAGTCATGGCGGAAGGTGACCGATGCCGTGCACGAGCGAGGCGGACGCATCTTCGCCCAGCTCTGGCACAGCGGCCGGGTGGCCCACCCCAGCCTCTACCTCGACGGGCGACTGCCCGTGGCGCCCTCCGCCGTGCCGTCCGGCGGCCAGATGGTCGGCCACGCCGGGGGGCAGCTCGACCATCCCACGCCGCACGCGCTGACCTTGGAGGAGATCGCTGAGACGATCGCCGACTTCGCATCCGCCGCGCGCAACGCGATGGCCGCCGGATTTGACGGGATCGAGTTGCACGCCGCCAACGGGTACCTGATCCACCAGTTTCTGTCCGACAACGTCAACCTACGTGCCGATGAGTACGGCGAGCCTGCCCGCTTCGCCCTCGACGTCGCCCAGGCGGTGGCCGAGGCTATCGGCCCCGGACGGACCGGTATCCGCCTTTCGCCGGGGAACCCCTACAACGGCATCGAGGAGAGCGACCCGGCGGGGCTGTACACCGCGCTGCTCCGCGCCCTGCGCTCCGACCTGGCCTACGTCCACCTGCTGGAGATCGGCGACCGTTCTCTGACCGAGCAGTTGCGGGCGGCATGGCCGGGCACGCTCGTACTCAACCCACACACCGGCAAGTCGCCCGTCGCCGGGATGTTCGCCTCCGCCGAGGAGGCCGAGGCCGCGCTGCCCGTGGCCGACGTCGTCGCCCTCGGCGGGCTCTGGCTGGCCAACCCCGACCTGCCCGCCAGGATCCGGGCCCGCGGCCCATACAACGAGCCGGACCCGCAGACCTTCTACGGCGGCGACCACCATGGCTACACCAACTACCCGCCCCTGGCAGGCTGACGTGACCGAGCGTGCCAGAGCCGTGGGCGACGAGCTGATCGCGATCCACGCCCGCCTGCGCGAACAGCTCGCCACAGTGCGCACCCAGGTCGACGCCCAGCTGAACGACCCCACCACGACGCTGCCGCAACTGCTGAGCACCGACCTCAAAACACATTGCCTGACCTTCTGCGACGCCCTCCACGAGCACCATCAGGGCGAGGACCGCCTCGGCTTCCCCCTGCTGGAAAAGTACTTCCCCGAACTGCGCCCAGCACTGGAGAAACTCAGAGAGGAACACATCGTGGTGGCACGCATCTACCACGACCTGCATGAAGCGCTCAGGCAGGACAATCCCCAGCGGGTCCGGGCGGACCTCAACCGCCTGACCGCCGAGTTGGAGAGACACTTCAACTACGAAGAGGAGCAGCTTGTGACAGCGCTAAACAAACTGCCCAATCCGCAGCCAAAACCATGAAGTGATCACCATGAAGCACAAAACCACGACGAACGGGATCGAGTACCCCTAACTCGCGAAGCCCAGCTCAGACGCGTATTGGCGGCTCATCGCATAGTTCTTAACGGCACCCCGACATGGCCGAGGCATCCCACAACAAGGTGGGGTACGCCTCGCCCTCCCTTCCCCGGCCTCACCGGGAACCCGGCCGGGATGTCGTGGCCGCCGTCGTGTTCCGCTGAAGCGACGCGGGTGGGCGGGGACGCGTCACGTCAGGTGGGACGGGCCTCTCCGGGGCGCCGTCCCGGACGACCTGACGCGGATCAACGGATGGTCACCGGGGTGCGAGGCCGCGCTGTCATGCGCGGCGGGCGGTTCGGCGGCGGCTGTGGCGCACCAGCGTGGAAGCCGGCCTGGCCCGGCGGAAACCGTGTCACAGCCGGGGCCGGCACGAGATCTCCGGCATCCAGCCCCTTACTGGCCGACACCCCTTCAACCGGAGATCTCTCCACTTAGGGTGCGTAACACACCACTACATACCGGACCTCGAAATCGGCCCTAGCCGTCAGCCTTTCGGCGGCGCAGGAGCCCCGCGCGGGACTGGATGTCCGCCGTGGCGCTCTCCAGCTTCCGCTCGTCGGCGAGCGTGACGTTGCCCTCGTAGACGACCCCTTCCGGCGGGGTGTCGCTGCCGACCGGGTCGGCGTCCCAGAAGTTGCCCCGGTAGACGACGTTCTCCAGCGGCGGCGCGACCTGGAGGACGGCCGTGCTGTCGGCCCGCGTGACCACGTTCTCCTCGACCGTCACCCAGGCGGCGCCGTAGTCGGTGTAGAGACCGAAGTTGTACGGCGTGCGCGTGTCCTTGATGACATTGCCCCGGATCACGGCGCCGCTCTCGGAGGAGTCGCCCTGCGGGCCCGCGACGTAGATCCCGCCGCCGTCGGCCAGCACCTTCATCGTGTCCGTCGTGAGATTGCCCAGAATGCGGGTACCCCGCCCGGGAGTGATCACGATGCCGCAGTGGGGCACGTCGGCGACGTGGTTGTTGGAGACCGTGCAGTCGACGGCGTCCGCGAGCGTGATGCCCGGTGAACCGGGGTAGTCGAGCCCGATGTGGTGAACCCAGTTGTCCTCGATCAGCGCGTCGCGGCTGCCGGTGACCGTGATGGCGGAGGCGGAAAGGGTGTCGAAGTCACAGCTTCTCACTCCAACGTCCACGCCCTTCGACATCTCAAGCCCTGTGGCGCCGAGCCGGGTGAAACGGCAATTCTCGAACCACACCTTCGTGCCACCGTTCACCGTCACCCCTGCGGGGATCGATGCGGATTTTCCCGGAATCGTCACCCATGCCTCTCCTTCGACGATCGTTACCCGCTCGACGGGGCCGCCTTCGTAGTAGCCGCTGCCGTGGTAGTGCAGGAAGCCCCCGGTACGGCTCGGCCGCAGCCAGGTGGCGTCGGCGAAGACCAGGCCCTGGAAGGAGACGTCGTGGACATCGGTGAGGTGCAGCAGCGTCTCCAGCACCGGGGCCACCACGCGGGTGCGCTCCGGGTGCTCGCCCGGCCGGGGAAGGTAACGCAGGACATGGCGGCCAGGACGCGAACGGTCCAGCGTGAAGGTGCCGGGCTCGGTGAGGAAGGAGGTGTCGTTCTCCAGGCGGGTGGGCAGGCCGGGACCGTGTGAGGTCTCACCGGCCCAGGCGGAGTTGTAGAGGTTCATGGCGTGACCGAAGGCGGGCTGCGCCATCGTGATGACGGTCGAGCCGGAACGGCCGTCACGTCCCGCGATCTCGCCCCCGTCGTCACCACCGGTGCCAGCGCGACCCCCGTCGCCACCATGGCCCTCACCGTCACTGCCGTCAGCGCCGTCTTCATGGTCGCCGCTGACGGCGGCCACCGCGCAGCGGGCCTCCGTCCACGGGTAACGGCCACGGTAGACGAATTCGACGTCGGACGGGCTGTGCCAGCTCAGCGGTTCGAGGCTGTCGGTGATGTAGCCGGTCTCGGTGGCGGTCACGGCGCCGGGGAGGACATCGACGGCGGCGCGTTCGGCCCGTCGCCCGTCGACGTAGAGCTGGCGGGTGTCCAGGTCGCCGACCTGGGCCAGCCACACGCCGTCCTGCTCCCGCCAGCCGGTGATCTCGCGACCACCGCTGATCACCACCTCTTCCCGCTCGGCGGTCCCGTAGCCGTGGGCCCGGTAGACGACTCGGCCGCCGTCACGACCCGCGTCGGCCTCCGCGAACCGGAGGGGCTCGGTCAGCGCGTACGTGCCCGCCCGCACCTGGACGACGACATCGCCGGACAGGTCCTGGGCTGCGAGCCGGGCACGGTCAAGGGTGGCGAAGGGGCGCTCCGCCGTACCGGGAGAGGAGTCGTCACCGAAAGGGGCGACGTAGAGCTCTGTCATGGAAACATCACCTCACTGTTTATGGCGTACACAATGTATAACACCATAAACAAGGAGGTGGCACATGACCAGAGGTAAGGCCAAAGATCCCGACCGCGGAGTGAGACTGCTGTGGGGCGAGACGGAACACGACCCCAGGCCTGGCCTGAGTCTGGTCAGGATCGTGCGCGCCGCGATCGAGCTGGCCGACGAAGAGGGGCTGGCGGGCCTTTCGATGCGCAAGGTCGCCGAGCGGCTCGGGTTCACCACCATGTCCCTCTACCGCCACATCCCCGGCCGTGATCAGCTCGTCGATCTCATGCGCGACGAGGTGATGGGAGAGCGTCCCGCCGCGCCCGCGGCGGCCGGACGCGCCGCGGGGGAACCGGTGCCGTCCGAGGAGCCCCTCGGGGAGTCCGGGGAACACGTGGCGGACGAGCGGGCCGGACGCGTCCGCGCGGAGCCCTCGGGGGGCGGATGGCGAGCGCGGCTGGAGACCTGCGCCAGGGAGGGATGGGAGCTGCGCAGGCGACACCCCTGGCTGGCGGAGGTGCGCGGCACCCGTCACATCCCCGGCCCCAACGTCATCGCCCACTACGAGTACATGCTGAGTGTCGTCGCCGACACCGGCCTTCCCCCCGGCGAGGTGATCGCCGTGGTTGGCCTGATCGGCCGGTTCGTGGACGCCGAGGCCCTGCTGCTGGTCGAGGTCGCGCAGGCCGAACGGCACAGCGGCGTGTCCGAGCAGGAATGGTGGGGCACCCAAGGCTCCCTCTTCGAGCGCCTCGACCGCTATCCGACCCTGTCCCGCCTCTGGGAGGCGGGCGGCTGGGACCATCCCGAGGACTCGTTCGAGTTCGGCCTTGCCCGCCTGCTCGACGGCGTCGAACTCCTCATCCAGCAGCGTGATGAAACTCGTGACGAAAATGCGCTCTGCAAGGAGTGTGGCACCCCCGTCGACCGAGCGCCCTCGGGCCGCCCCAGGGCGTACTGCTCCCGTGCCTGCCAGCAACGCGCCTACAGGAAGCGCAGATCCCCCTAGGGTCCGCCGGAGTCCGGATCTTCAGGAGGATCCGCTTCGACATCGACGGCACGTTGATCGATACCGGTGACGGCCGTTCTCACTCACACGGTCATCCGAACCTCGAACGGGCCCTAGTGGGAGGCGATCACGGTCTTGAGCGCGACGATGACCAGGCCGAGGACGAGGTTGATGATCCCGGAGACGATGACGACCCTCTTGGAGGAGTGGACTTTGACCGCGGCCGTGACGGCCCAGGTGACCTGGCTCACCACTGCGACCCCCAGCGCCGTCCAGGCCGCGACCACGTCGGACACTCCTAACCCGGAGACGAAGGCGGCGGCCACAGCCGGTGGGATCGACGCCTGTGCCAGCGGCCACTCGTCCCTGGCGACCGCGCGCAGGTTCGTCCAGGTGAGGGGTTTCACGGGATACCCGCGGCTGACGACCTGGGCGTAGACATGGGTGATCCAGAACACCACCCCCGTGCAGATCAGCAGGGTCACGAGCTCCGCCGCGGACGGCGGTCCGCCCTCCGCGGTCGAGCCGGCGATCACGGAAGCCGCCAGCAGCGAGCCGTACACGGCGCCCGCGAACTCCACCCGCTCCGATTCCGCACTCGTATCACGCCCGTTCATGGCAGCAGTGTCCTTCGCCCCCGCCTGACCGGCTGATCGACATGCACGGGGATGCCCAGATTTGGCTCAGGACGGTCACACCGGTGGGAACCGGTCACGATGCGGCGGCCTCCGGCCGCGGGCGATCATCCTCGGATGATCACCCTCGGGTGGTCGATCGACGGAGGTCACCCGCGCAGGATGAGCCGGGTGGCGGCCGGGAGGTCGAGCTGGCCGTCCAGGCAGCGTTCGGGCTCACCGTGGGCCTGGTCGGGGGTGCAGGAGCGGGCGGTGTGCAGGAGCACCTCCCCCACCGCCAGGGGATCGGCCGGTCGGCCGAGGTGGCGTTGCAGGCTGACCAGCAGAGCCGCGGCGCCGGTGACCATGGAGACGGACACGCAGGTGCCCTTGCGGGCTTTGACACCACCGCCGGGCAGGCCGCCGAGCACGTCTCCGCCGGGAGCGGTGACGCCGTGATGACGATAAGACTTTCCCCAGTTGCTGTACTGGTACATGGTGCCGTCGGGGCGGTGCGCCCCCACGGCCAGCACGCCGGGCAGGATGGCCGGGGCGATGCCGCACTCACCGTAGTCGTTTCCAGCCGGGGCGGTGATCAGCACTCCCGCGCCGTCCGCCGCTGATGCTGATCACGTGCGCGCCCGCGTCGGCCGCGGCCTCGACGGCGCGCGCCAGGTCCAGCTGCGAGGTCCGCGGCCGTTGGTCGCAGAAGGCGGGCACGCTCACTCCCGGCATCCGGGGGCCACGCCGGGGACCGGGCCGTCGTGCCGGCCGAGCAGCACGCTGGCCACGGCCGTGCCGTGAGCCTTCTTCCTGCCTGTGACGTCCGCGGCGGCTCCGGCGCCCTGCACGCGCGTGATGTCGGCCCCGGCCAGCGCCGGATGGTCGGTGTCGACCGCGCCGTCGACGACGGCCACCGTGATCCGGTCGTCGCCGGTGGTCAGGCGCCACAGTCCCGCCAACCCCGGGATCGCTGACAGCTCACTCATGCAACAGACTCCCGCCAGAACCGATGCGCTTACGTGTCGGACTCTCGTGACCGTCGGTGAGCGCCGACGTGGAGCGCCGACGCTCACCTCGGGAGGGATTCGCTACTCGTCGCCCTCACCGGCGAAGGGGGTGCCGGGGACTCTGTCGATGAAGTTGCCGGCGGAGCCGCGGAAGGTGTCCAGCCACCACGACGGGACGACGCCCGCGGCGTCGCTCGCCGGGGCTCCGACGACGGTCCGCCCGACCGGGGCGGACAGCTGCGGCATGGTGCTGGAGATGCTCATGTTCTCTCCTTTGCAGATGGGAACTGCTTCCGCCCCCACGTCTTCGCATCACTTTAAGTAATCATTGCGCTACAGAGAACCACCAATCACGAACAGCAATGTGCCGTCGGGGGCAGGGTCGGACCGGGCGGTCAGGTGTTGGGGTTCCGGTAGCAACGGAGCAGAATCCAACGAACCCGCCCTTGACCTAGGCGCATTCGGGTTTACGGGGCAATCGAGGATCTTCGCCACTCCAGTTCGTACTGGTTTCGGTGCGGTCGTGGAGGTTGTGGAGCACCATGTCACCGGTGTCGGTGTGCACGTGCCTTGACGATCTGCTCGGCCCTCTCTGGGCCGTCGCGGTGCCCGGCTCGTTGCACACGTTGTTGGTTATGGCGTTCGCGTCGAGCCGGCCGGCGTGCCCTCACGGATGCCGACCTCGCGGTTTCCGGCGTAGGTGCGGAGGAACACCTCTCCGACCCCAACGGCGCCCGAGGCGCTCTTCGCGGTGAGCGCGCCGTACGCACGCTCGACGACGATGTCGCCGCTGGGCGAGTTCAGCGGCAGGTCGCCGGCGGCCTCGCCGACTCGGGCCGCGCCGGCGAGGGGGCTAGAGTTCAGATTCAAGACGCCCGAGGCCGCGCTGGAGGCACCGACCGAGACGGCCGAGGACGTCATCCATCCCGCGGTGCCCAGCGGCTACAAGACTCTGGTGACGCTGCTGCATGAATAAAGGCCAGGGGATCTTCGTACCGGCAGCACAAGCAGCGCGTGTTCAAGGCCTCCAACACCAACCACTACCGCACGGGCTTGATTCAGATCATCAAGGCGCTGGAGTTCGGGTCGACCAACACCTTGCATGCGCCGACGATGCAGGCGCTGGCGCTGATCAAGCGGTAAAGGCCCGGTCGACGGGTGTTACTTCTCGGCCGTGCCGGGTTCCCCGCTGATGGACTCCTGATAGATGTCCGCGTAGGTGCGCGAGTCCTTGACCAGGTCGTCGCAGAAGGCGGCGACGTCGTTGCCGATGAGTTCCAGGACTCCCTTGCCTGTCGCGACGCCCTCCTCGAAGAAGTCGACGATCCCTGAGAGCAGGGGCCCGTCAAGCAGGTCGATCGGTCCAACCTTGAAGAGGTACCTCTGAATCTCCTTGTAGACGATCTGATAGTCCGGCGGGAGCGCCTTGACCCGCGCCATGTGCGCCC
The DNA here is from genome assembly GCF_040689595.1 of Streptosporangium sp. NPDC051023. Classification (NCBI taxonomy): domain Bacteria; kingdom Bacillati; phylum Actinomycetota; class Actinomycetes; order Streptosporangiales; family Streptosporangiaceae; genus Streptosporangium; species Streptosporangium sp. NPDC051023. The sequence continues at coordinate 25,814 of NZ_JBFBCE010000081.1, forward strand.
GCCACTGCTTCTTGCCCTCGATGATGTCCTGGATGCCCACGTCAGCCTCCCAGCCGGCCCAATTTCCTTGCGACGTTCCTGTTCAACTGCTCGCGCCACCGGTCGCGATAGTTCCGAGCCCCTTCTCCGCCGGCCAGCGCCGCGCTGAAGCCCTCGATGTCGTCACCCAGCACCTCGTGAATGCTCTGTCCATCGGCCGCCGTCTCTTCGAGCAGCCCCAGAGCACCGTCGAGAATCGGCATCAGGTTTCGACCTGTGAAGTCCGAGTAGGGAGAAAGATGACCCTTGATCTCTTCCCACGCCGTCCGGTAGTCGGCCGGCAGTGCCTCGGCCCGGGCTTCGAACGCCTTCCATTCCCTGGTGAGATCACTGCCTGTAATGGTCTCCCAGAAGTTCATCTCCCGCCCTCCTTGAGCTTGTCGATCCGCGATGTGACGTACTCCCATTTCGCCCAGAACGTCGCGAGTTCTTTGCGCCCCGCGTCGTTGAGCGCATAGAACTTGCGCGGCGGTCCCAGCCCGGACGGTCGTTTCGTCACCTGGACGAGCCCGTTCTTCTCCAGTCGCAGCAGGATGGTGTAAACCGTCCCCTCGACGACGTCGGCGAAGCCGAGTTCGTTCAGCCGACGCGTGATGGCGTACCCGTAGGTCTCCTCGCTGTCGATGATTTCAAGCACGCAGCCCTCAAGCGTGCCCTTCAGCATCTCCGTCAGGTCGTCCATCGTGGGTCCTCTTCCATCCTCCGGGTACTCGGTGGCGCCGAGTACCACTATACGGTACCACCGAGTAGCCGACCATGCCCAGCAGGCGGCGAGCACAGACCACGGAGTCCTTCTGTCTCGGTACGGAACATCACTCACGGCAGGTCAGGGGCAGGTTTGTTGGATTCTGCTCCATTGCTACCGGGACCCCGTGCTGACAGATTGACGAAAAGCGCGCAAAAAACGACGGCCGCGCACCCGGCCGGAGCGATCCGGCCGGTGACGTCCAACCGGTGACGTCCATCGCCGCCCGAGGATTCGCGACCCACCGATACACGGCCGATACACGCCCAAGCCGCCGCGGAAACACAGTGGCCACAGGATGGGCGCGGCAGGTTGTTGTAGTGTCGCCAGCGAGTCGTACACCTACTTTGGGAAGAGATGTCTGTTTCGGACAGCGAGAGTCCACCCTCGCTACTCCTCGTCGAGGACGACGAGGTGATCCGCAAGACGGTCGCGATGACCCTGGAGCGATACGGCTACGAGGTGTCCGCGGCCGGCGACGGCCTGACCGGGCTTGAGCTCTTCCGCGACGGGCGACACGACCTGCTGCTGCTCGACGTGATGCTGCCCGCGCTGGACGGCATCGGGCTGTGCCGGAAGGTGCGGGAGTCGAGCGTGGTGCCGATCTTGATGATGTCGGCCAGGGGCGACGCGCTCGACGTGGTTTCGGGGCTGGAGGCGGGTGCCGACGACTACGTCGTGAAGCCCGTCGACACGGCGGTGCTGGTGGCGCGGATCCGCTCGCTCCTGCGCCGCGCGGCGTTCGTCCCGCCCGCGCCCCCGGCCGAGCGGCCCCCCGAGCCGGTTGGCGCCTGCCTGGTCTTCGGGGACCTGAGCATCGACCCGCAGGGCCTTGAGGTGCGCCGGGCCGGCGAGCCGGTCGTCCTGGCACCCACCGAGTTGCGGCTGCTGCTGGAGTTCGCCGCCAACCCGGGGATCGTGCTCGACCGGCAGACGCTACTGCGCAACGTCTGGGACTACGGCTGGGACGGGGACAGCCGGGTCGTCGATCTGTGCGTGCAACGGCTGCGCAAGAAGATCGGCGCCGACCGGATCGAGACGGTCCGCGGTTTCGGCTACAAGCTGCCGCGCTGAGATGAGCCTCCTCACCTCGGCGCGCCATCTGCTGAACTGGCGCTCCCTGCGCTGGAAGATCGCCGCCCTGACCGCCGCCGTGGCGTGCGTGGTCGCGGCGGTGGTCGGGGTGCTCGCCCACCGGGTGACGTACGAATGGTCGCTCACGATCGGCCGGCAGCACGCCTACCGGGAACTCGAGGCCGACATCGCCGCGTACCGCAAAACCGGCGACACGGAGGGTTACCCCAACCTCGACGAGGCCCCCGAACCGCTGCTGAAGCAGCTGCGGAGGGGAGGGGAGGGGACCTCCTACTGGTACGACACCAGCAAGCCCGACCAGCCATGGATGTGGGCGGGGGAGGTCGTCAAGGGCGAGCCGCTGTTCGTGTCGATAGAGATGGGGGCGGAACTGCGCAGCCTCCAGGCGCTCGACCGCCACATCGTCATGGTCACGCTGGCCGCCCTCGCCGTCCTCGTTCCGCTGGCCGCCCTGGCCGCCGAACTGCCCAACCGGCGGCTGCGCCGGGTCGCCCGAACGGCGCGCCGCATCGCGGAGGGCGACCTGGACGCCAGGATCGGCGTGACAGGCCGGGAGGGAGATGAGATCGTCGAGATCGCCGCGGCGGTCGACTCGATGGCCGGCTCGCTGCAGCGGTGGCTCCTCAGCGAACAGCGTTTCACCGCCGACGTCGCCCACGAGCTGCGCACCCCGGTGATGGGCCTGATGACCTCGGCCGAACTGCTCCCGGACGGCGAGGTCACCGACCTGGTACGCGACCGAGTGCGGGTGCTGCGGACCCTGGTGGAGAACCTGCTGGAGATCTCCCGCCTCGACGCGGGCGCAGAGCGGGCCGACCGCGTGCCGGTGCCGCTCGGCGAGGTCGTCGAGGAGTCCGTACGGCGGACGGGACTCCAGGCGACGGTGACGGTGACCGGCGCGCCGGTCGCGGAGACCGATCCGCGCCGTCTGGACCGGATCATCGCCAACCTCGTCATCAACGCCCACCGGCACGGACGCCCTCCGGTGGAGGTCGCCGTGCACGGAACGACCATCGTCGTGCGCGATCACGGCCCCGGCTTCCCGGACGAGTTGCTGACCCACGGACCGCAGCGGTTCCGCACGGGAGCGGCCGAGCGCGGCCGGGGACACGGCCTCGGCCTGGCGATCGTCGTCGGTCAGGCCGGGGTCGTCGGCGCCGATCTCACACTCGCCAACGCCCCCGGTGGCGGCGCGGTCGCCGTCCTGTGCCTTCCCGAGAGCGCCCTGCGGGACTGACCCGGGCCGATTCGGGTCCGATGTCGACGCTCCTGGGCGTTTCCGCCTTCTTCAGCGGTCCTGGGATCTGCCCCATCTCGACGCGGAGAACGGCGCCGGGGGCCGGGAACGCACGCTGAGCATGATTGCGTACTACCTCCAAACCGGAGAAAGCCCCCGCTAGTAGGCTAAGACGGTCAATCTATGAGAAACACCTGCAGAATCATTGATCTTTCCGGAGTCGTCACTCCTCCTCCCCTATGATCAACGTTGCTCGACTTTGTGCCAGAACGGGAGGGAGTCGACGGGGTGGCGGGAATCGACTACAACTACGACGCGCTCGAGCAGTGCCGTACGACAGCCAAGAAGCTGGTCGGGAAGTTCGGCGAGCTGGGCGATCCGTATCCCGCCAAGGGGACCGACTCGACCGTGTTCGGCAGGCTGACCGACTCCTCCGCGCTCGCCACGGCCGTCGACGGGATCGAAAGGACGGTCGACGAGGAGCTCGCGAACGTCACCGGCAAGCTCAAGGACGTCGAGCGCGCCCTGAACGACATCGAGGACAACGTCCGCGCGGCCGACGCCGCCAACGGGGCCGGGTGACCGTGGGCACCCTGGAGCAGGTCTCCACGCTGCCGGGCGGCGGCGCGCTCCTCGACCTCGCGAACAAGGTGAACGCCGACGCCAACGCCGTCGGCGCCATCGCCACCCGCTGGCGCGGCACGGCGGGAAAGCTCGTCGAGCACGCCGGGACCCTCGGCGCCGCGGTCAACGCGGTCGACGAGGCCTGGAAGGGCGAGTCCGCCGACGCCTTCGGCGTCTACATGCGCAAGTACGGCAAGGCGGCGGACGCCCTCCACGACGCGCTGGCGAACTGCGCCAACTCCCTCGACACGGCGGCCGGGGTGCTGAGGAACTCCGAGTCGAAGGTCGGCACCGTCTGCTCAACCCTCCTCGACGACGTGGCCACCTACCGCTCCGGCAACCCCGACGCGAAGGAGAAGGACCTCCAGCCGCACATCGCCTCGCTGGTGAACACGGCCGTGGCCGACGCCCGCCCCCACGTGGAGGCCGCAGAAAAGGCCGTCACCCAGGCGCTCGCCGACGTCAGGAAGTACATGGGCGAACGGCAGCTCTCCTTCTCCGGCATCCCGGCACCCGGCGACCAGACGTTCGTGCCCGGCGTGGGCCGTACCGTCGTCTGGGAGAGGACCGTCGGCTACCGGCCCCACCTCGGGCCCGGCGGGAGTGCGGACGGCGGCGCCTCCGGCAGCGGTTTCGGCGGTTACGGGGCGAGCGGACCGCCGCCGCCCGGCGGTGGTCCCGCGCCGACCGGTCAGCTCAAGGAGTGGATCGACCAGGCGCTGGAGATCCTGAAGGCGCGGGGATACCCGGTGGAGAAGATGAACCCCAGCGACATCGCGATGATCATCCAGCACGAGTCAGGCGGCAACCCGCATGCGATCAACCTGTGGGACTCGAACGCGGCGGCGGGGCATCCGTCGAAGGGCCTGATGCAGACCATCGACCCGACCTTCAACAGCTACAAGCTGGCCGGGCACGACGACATCTACAACCCGGTCGACAACATCATCGCGGGAGTCCGCTACGCGATCAGTCGCTACGGCTCGGTCTCGAACGTGCCCGGCGTCGTCGGCTCCAAGACCGGCACCGGCTACGTCGGCTACTGACGCTCCCCGGCGGCTCGCGCCCGCCTCGGGCGGCCGGCCAGGACGGGCGCATGAGGCGGGCGGACCGGGGCGCCGCGAAGGGGTCGTGGATCTTCGCGGCGCCCGGCGTTCACCACGAACCGCAGGGTGCGTTGGACGGGGAATACGGCAGGTCAAGCACGCTGAGGTATCCCACGGCGTTGTCCTGGCTCCGGTCGATGACCAGGACCCAGGTGTAGTTCCCCTGGTAGAGCTCCCCGTAGATCCAGCAGACAGCGGCCAGATTGTCGCCGGGATGGGCGGTGAAGACGCGGTCGGGGATCGTGTTGATGAGGGGCATGTGGTGCACCCAGGCGTCGCGCAACGGGGAGACCTGCAGTCCGATGCCCATGGTGTGGACCCCGCCGCCGGAATCGGCGCCCTGCGTGCCCGTGCCCGCCGAGGGGGACGCGGAAGGCGCCGCCGCGTGCCCGGCGGCCGAATCGGCGTTCGCCGCGGCCGCCGTACCCGAGAACGCGAGAAACACGAGCCCGGCGGCCAATGCCCGACGCCACCCCCGCCGACCGCTCTCGGTCGTTTTCCTGTCACTCATACATACTTCTCCGCCCCGTGAAAAGGAATTGCTACGGCATTAATGACCGCATCGAGACGACTTTCGGCCCACCCTTTTCATTCCTGCCAATTACCGCCGTTTTAGCGCCACCGCCCACTCCGGCCCGTCAGGCGGGACGCCACTAGGCTGGGAGGATGAAGCTGACGAAGTTCGGGCACGCATGCGTCCGCCTTGAGAAAGGCGAGTCGGCCCTGGTGATCGATCCGGGGTCCTTCAGCGAGGAGTCCGCACTGGAGGGGGCGCGGGCCGTCCTCATCACCCACGAGCACTTCGACCACGTGGAGGCCGAGCGGCTGCGCAGGGCGGCCGAGGCCAACCCCGCGCTGGAGATCTGGACCAACGAGGCGGTCGCCGCCACGCTGGCCGACGTCCCGGCGAAGATCCAGGTCGTACGGCACGGCGACACCTTCGACACGGCGGGATTCGGGGTGAAGGCCGTCGGCGAGTGGCACGCGCCGAACCACCCGGACATGCCGATCGTCCGCAACGTCGGTTTCCTGGTGGACGAGGAGGTCTTCTACCCGGGCGACGCGCTCACTCCGCCCGGAGTCGAGGTGCCCACCCTGCTGGTGCCGACCAACGCGCCGTGGCTGAAGGCCTACGAGATGATCGAGTACCTCCGCGAGGTCCGCCCCGCCAGGGCCTACTCAACCCATGACGGCTTGCTCAACGACATCGGCCTCGGCCTCATCGACAGGTGGCTCGAGATGGAGTCCGACAAGCAGAAGGCGGAGATCCACCGCCTGAAGCCGGGCGAGTCCGTCATGCTGCCGTAGCCGGGGCATACCGCGGTTCCCCTCCCTGATCTACAGTCGCTACAGGCTGACGTTCACCTGTCCGAGTGATGATCGACCGGGTGCCAGGAGGCACGGCATGGATTCCAAGGAACTACGGCGGCGGTTCGAGACGCTGACGACCGCCCATCTGGCGGACGCGTGCATCCGCGCCCGGGTCCCGGTGCGCTGCGCCCCCGCACTTACCCGCGCCGTGGTGCCTGGCAGCCGTCTGGCCGGGCGGGTGTCCCCCGCCCGGCACGCCGGCAGCGTCGACGTCTTCCTGGAGGCGTTCGAGGAGGCCGCGCCCGGCGACGTGCTGGTGGTCGACAACGGCGGGCGGCTCGACGAGAGCTGCGTCGGCGACCTCGTGGTCCTGGAGGCCCAGGCCGCCGGGCTCGAAGGGGTCGTGATCTGGGGGCTGCACCGCGACACGGCCGACATACGGGCGATCGGGTTGCCGGTCTTCAGCCTGGGCTCGATCCCGACCGGTCCCCAGCGCCTGGACGAGCGCCCCGAGGGGGCACTGGAGTCCGCCGTCGTCGGCGACTGGACAGTCGGCCGTGACGATCTGGTCCTGGGCGACGACGACGGCGTGCTCTTCGTACCGGCCGACCGCGCCGAGGACCTCTTCACGCTCGCGGAGACGATCCGCGACACCGAGCGGCGCCAGGCCGAACGGATTCACGGGGGTGTCTCCCTGCGCGACCAGGTGGGGTTCGGCGCCTACCTCGCCCAGCGCGAGCAGACGCCCTCCCTGACCTTCCGTGACCACCTGCGGGCGGTCGGCGGGGCCATCGAGGAGTGACCCCACGCCCGGTGGCGGTGGGATCGCGCCGGACACCTCGGGCGCGACACCGCCGCCGTCTCAACCGCTCTCTCCCGCCGGGAACCGTTTACGTGATCAGACGACGGGCTCGGCGCCGGAGTTCGCCTCCGGCGCCTTCAGCCGCAAGGGGCGCGAGTTGGCGGCCAACCCGCACGCGGCCCTGACGTTCTACTGGCCGCGGCAGGGCCGTCAGATCCGCGTCCGCGGGACGGTCACGGCGACCGGCGCCGACCGCGGCGCGGCCGACTTCCTGGCGCGCTCACCCGCCTCGCGCGCCGAGGCGCTCACCGGCCGCCAGTCCCAGGTTCTCGACGATCCCGCCGAGGCCGAGGCCGCCCTGCGGGATGCCGAGAGCAGGCTCGCCGCCGACCCCGGTCTGGTCGCCGCCCCCGCCTTCCGGAGAGCACCGCCTGTCGCTGACCCGCGACGTCGTCCGGCTCGTCCTGCCAAACGCCTGGACCGACACCGGCGGGCGGCCACCCCTGCCGGTGACCGCCTCGGCGCACGGGGGCGGTCAGCTCAAGGTCAGCAGTTCCTCGTAGAAACCGCCGATGCCGCGTTCGCGGTCGACGAGGTGGATTTCGAGGATCCAGTGGCAGCGGCGCCCGAGGGTATCCAGTCGGCGCATGGTCATGTCGTTGCCGGGGGCGATGTAGCTGTGGACCTTGTCGCCGGCCACCTTCTCGTGGGGGAACTCACCCACGAGGTGGCCTGCGTGCGGGCCGCCGTATTCCCAGCCGGCCTCCTCGGACAACTGGTTCACGTACGCGAACAACGTCTCACCGGTGATGTCGGGCTGAGTGAGGAAGAACTGCTTGGCCTTGGTGAAGAGGGGCTCCAGTTCGTCTCGCAGGCGGTGCTTAACTGGATCATCACCCAGGACGAAGGTGCGTCCGAAGTCGGCCTCCCACTGGGAGAAGATCGGCCCGAAATCCAGGAAGGCGATGTCGTCCTCGCCGATGACCCGGTCGGGCGGGTTGTCGCGGTAGGGGTGCAAGGTGTTGGGGCCTGAGCGCACGATCCGTTTGTGCCAGTAACGGCTGACGCCGAAAAGGTCCGCGGCCAGGTCGCGTACCTGCGCGCTCACCACCGACTCCAGCACGCCGGGCCGCACCAGCCCGCGCTGCTCCACCTGCGCGAAAAGCTCCACGGCCTTGCCTTGAGCGTCCAGGAGGGCCACCGCTCGGGCTTCTTCATCCACCGTCTGCATGGCGCGACGCTATCACCGGCCATCACAGCCGCTTCGAAACGGGCTCGGCCTAGATCGGCGATGTCCGCCGTTCCGGGAGGGGGCTTCGCCCCGGCGGCGGAGTGATGATCGGCGCGTTCTACACTTCGGCGGGTAAGCCCACGCCGACACGGGAAGGAACGTCCGTTGTCCGAGGCCACTGCGGACCGCACATATCTGTTCTCCTACGGGACGCTGCGGCAGCGCGAGGTGCAGGTGTCGACCTTCGGCAGGGAGCTGGACGGCAGAGCGGACGTGCTGTGCGGCTACACGTTGTCGATGGTGGCGATCACCGACCCCGGCGTCGTCGCGGTCAGCGGCGCCGACCGCCATCCGATCGTGCGCGCGACGGGCGATCCCGCCCACCAGGTCGAGGGAACGGTGTTCGAGATCACCACCACGGAGCTGGCGGCCGCCGACGACTACGAGGTGGCCGACTACCAGCGGGCGCTGGTGACGCTCGCCTCGGGCGTGCGCGCCTGGGTCTACACCGCCCCCTGAGCCCGGGCCCGGGGAAACCGCGCCCGCCCGGCGACGCGTGGTGAACCCCGCCCGGCGACGCGTGGTGAACAAGGTGTTCGCATCGCAGAAGGGACGACATCGATGATCGCCACTGCCGCCGGAGACTTCGACTACGACACCCATGGCCATGGGTATGCCGTGCAGCGTCGCACCGACCCGCGCATCGCCGCCTACGTCCATGCCGCGCTCGGCGATGCCCGTACCGTCGTCAATGTCGGTGCCGGGGCGGGCTCCTACGAACCGGACGACCGCTACGTGCTGGCCGTTGAGCCGTCGGCGGCCATGCGGGCGCAACGCCCGGCCACCGCGGTCCCGGCCCTGGAGGCGACCGCCGAGGCGCGCGGCGTCGGCCGCCTGAGAGACGATCTCGCCTCCGGGGCGTGGGACGCCAGGTATGGCGCGTTGCGCAGCCAGCCGGAGTTCGTCGGCTCGTTACGCCTCATCGTCGGCCACCCCCGAAGGAAGCAGTCCCCGTCTTCCATGGGAAGAGCCGGGGATTCGGCCCGGTGCAGGGCGACGAACGGCTTGGCGACGCCGCGCCGGAGGACCGGCTTTTCCGGCCCGCCCTCCGGGCGGCTGCTCCGCGCTCTCAGTCCTTCACCGCCAGGATCAGGTCGGAGGCCTTGATCACCGCGATCACCTCGCTGCCCTGCGACAGGCTCAGCTCCCGCGCGGCCTCGGTGGTGATCGAGGCCACCAGCCGCACCCCACCGGCGTCCAGCTCCACATTCGCCGTCGCCTCACCGTGGGTCACGGCGGTGACCCTCGCCGGAATCTTGTTACGCGCGCTCAACCGCATGACAACCACTCCCCGATCGACATCGTTCATCGCCTGTCCCCTTCCCCGACAAGGCGTCGCTCAGGCCGGCACGCCACCGACATCCCTCTTGGAGGCCCTCCACATCGAGTGCTGGACATTGGATGAGGCCGAGGTCGAGCTGTTTACGACCACACCGAGACCGTGCCGATCGAGCATGTGGCGCCCGAGGACTGGCAGGAGGCGGTGGTCGACGACCGCGGCCGGATCGAGCGCATCCCGTACGAGCTGTGCGTACTGGTCTCGCTGCGCAAGGCGATCCGCCGACGGGAGATGACGTCGCCCATGTCACCGGCGACGACACCATCTGAAATCTCACGTTCTGCGAGCGGCGCACGTCTACCAGCTAGGAGAAGGGAAACGCAGATGAGCACTCGACACATCGTGATCGAGACCCGCCTTGGACCGATCACGCTCGTTGCAAAGGGCGAGACGATTGCCGGCCTGTACTTCAGGCACCACGTCCGTCGGCCTTCGCAGGAGACGTTCGGCCCCGAGGTGGCCGACTCGACGGACCCGCTGCTGAACGAAGCTGCCCGACAGCTGCGCCACTACCTGGCGGGTCGACGTAAGCAGTTCGATCTTCCGCTCGCCGCCGAGGGGGACGTGTTCCAGCACACTGTCTGGGACATCGTGAAGAGCATTCAGTGCGGTGACACGACCACCTACGGTCGTATCGCCGAGCAGGTCAGAGACCGCAGTCTCGCGCAACGGGTCGGACAGGCCGTGGGTGCGAACCCGCTGTGCATCTTCGTGCCGTGCCACCGCGTCGTCGGCTCCAATGGTTCCCTCACCGGATACGCCGGCGGACTGGAGCGCAAGCAGGCGCTGCTGAAGCTTGAGGAGCCGCCTGCGGTCAGCGCTGGACGGTTGTTCTGACCGGAAAACTCACGTTTGCCACTGACAAGCATGTCTTCAATGGGATGGACATGAAACAACCATTCGAGAACGTAGTCGCGCAGCACGGCGCAACCGTGCTGCGCGTCTGCCGGATCGTCCTCGGCCCGCACGACGCGGACGACGCATGGTCGGAGACCTTCCTCTCCGCCATGCGCGCCTATCCCGACCTGCCTGAGACGGCGAACGTGGAGGCATGGCTCGTGACGATCGCGCATCGCAAGGCGATCGACGTGCTGCGTGTCGCGAAGAGGAATCCCCTACCGATCGACGAGGTACCGGAAGCACCGACAGGGCAGGGCATCCCGGACTCTGGGGACTCTGACCTGTGGGCCGCGGTGAAAGGGCTCCCGAGCAAACAACGCCAGGCTGTCGCCTACCGCTATGTGGCGGGGCTGGCATACGCCGAGATCGCAGAGATCCTCGGCGGCACTGTTGAGGCGGCCCGAAGAGCCGCCGCAGACGGGCTCAAGAATCTCAGGAAGAAATATCCGGGCGCGATCACGAAAGGAGCATCATCATGAACGACATTCGCCACGATGACGACATGACCGCCCTGCTGTCGACGCCTGTGGATGCCGGCACTCTCAGTCGGCTCCACCACCGTCTGGAGCAGGCGGTAGAGCGAGCCGATCTCCTCGATGTCGCTTACACCACCATCGACTCACCTGTCGGCAAGTTGCTGCTCGCCGCCACCCCGAAAGGGCTGGTCCGCGTGGCGTACGCCGGCGAGGACCACGATCGAGTCCTGGAGACCCTCGGCCAGAAGCTTAGCCCGCGCATCCTGCGCGCCCCGAAGCGGCTGGACGAAGCGGCTCGCGAGATCGACGAGTACTTCGCCAAGCACCGCCAGGTCTTCGACCTGACGCTGGACCTGTCCCTGTCTCGCGGATTCCGGCGCCTCGTGCAGACGCATCTGCCCGAGATCGGGTACGGCCAGACCCGCAGCTACCGAGACATGGCCGAGCTCGTCGGCAACCCCAAGGCCGTCCGAGCGGTGGGCACCGCCTGTGCGACCAACCCGCTGCCGATCGTCGTCCCGTGCCACCGCGTGCTGCGTACCGACGGCACGCTCGGCGGTTACATCGGCGGGCTCGAGGCCAAGACCACGCTGCTGAACCTGGAGGCCGCAACATGAGCACCGGGAAGGCGGCCAGGAGGAAGACGGATCGGTGGTACAGCCGCGTCGAGTCCGGCGACTGGGAGGCGATCACCACAGAGGTCAACGAGTACGGCGGCGCACTGCTGCCGCAACTGCTGACCCCGGAGGAGACCGTGGAGATCAGGGAGCTGTACGAGCAGGACGGCCTGTTCCGCAGCACCGTCAACATGGGCCGGCACCGCTTCGGTGAGGGCCAGTACCGATACTTCAACGCGCCGTATCCGGAACCGATCGAGCGGCTCAAGCAGGCGCTGTATCCGCGACTGCTTCCCATCGCCCGCGACTGGTGGACCAAGCTCGGCCGGCCCGCACCGTGGCCGGACTCGCTTGATGAGTGGCTTCAGATGTGCCACGACGCCGGCCAGACGAAGTCTTCGGCGATCCTGCTCCACTACGGCGAGAAGGATTGGAACGCTCTGCATCGCGACCTGTACGGCGACCTCGTGTTCCCGTTGCAGGTCGTGATCAACCTCAACGAGCCCGGCGTGGATCATACGGGTGGCGAGTTCCTGCTGCTGGAACAGCGCCCGCGCGCCCAGTCTCGGGGCACGGCCACGCTGCTGCCGCACGGTCACGGATACCTCTTCACCACCCGCGACCGACCCGTCAGGTCCGCCCGCGGATGGTCCGCCGCGCCGGTTCGGCACGGCGTATCCGCCATCCGGTCCGGCGAACGTCACACCCTCGCTCTCGTCTTCCATGACGCCGCATGAGCGACGCAACGAAGCCGTACATCCTTGTGGGGGCAGACGGCTGTCCCTATCGGTCTGTGGTCAAGGGGCTGTGGGGCGGCCATCGCGGCTCGAAGATCTACGGGCGACTCGACTGTCTCGCCGCGCTGCGCGCCGTCGCTCGCGGTGGCTACGTGAAGCACCGGGTCTTCTTCGCTGACGAGGCCACGGCGGTCGCCGCCGGGTTCCGCCCCTGCGGAGCCTGCTGCAGGGACCACTTTCAGAAGTGGAAGAGCGCCAGAGAGAACGGTGAACGATGGAAGCCCTGACCAGCCCCTTGCTGAAGGCGTCAGCGAGTTGTGACGCGGACCTGACGGCTACGGATGCCGAGGTCGCGACCGTCATCAGAATTGCTCGCGACCGCTGTGCCCGCAATATCGTGATCGGCTCCGGCCGCACCCCTCACGCCCTTGCGACCTCACGCCTGATCGAATCGGCCTGGGATCGCACAGGAGGCGGAACTCTCGACACGATCACCGGCCCGAGGCCGGGGCCTCCTGGCTGCGTCACGCGTCACGGTTCGCCGCCGCCGACCCCGACCTGTGGGTGATGGTCGGGCCGGCAACCGGTTGGGCACAGATGACCCGGCGGCTGCTGTGGTCGACTCCCTGGAGCCCCGCACGCACCCTCGCGACCGCCGGAATCGGCGACCCGCGCACTCTCGCACTCGTCGGACTGACCAATCTGGACGGCCTGGCCGGCGCAAGCGCAGACGGTACCGCCTGGCTCGTTGCGCACGCTTCCCTCGTGCACCTCACACACACGGAGGGCAAGCGATGACAGCGCTGTTCACTCCGGAGATCCCCGAGCGTGACGGGGGAGAGATCACCCCGGGCGCCACCCTGGTCCCTGATTGGCTGACTCGGGAACAGCAGAAATGGATCGTGGATCAGTTCCACGAGTGGGTGCAAGGCCCTGTCCCCATCCGCGCCGCGAAGGTCCGCGGACACGAGATGTCGGTGCGCACCGTATGTCTGGGCTGGCACTGGCGACCGTACGAGTACACGCGAGAGGCCACCGACGTGAACGGCGCCCGTGTCCTCCCGTTCCCCGACTGGATGATCCGCCTGGGACGACAAGCCCTCAAGGCCACCGGCCACGACGCAGCCGCGATCCGCTCCTATACGCCCGACACCGCGCTGGTGAACTACTACGACGCACAGGCCCGCTTGGGAATGCACCAAGACAAGGACGAGATCTCCCGCGCCCCGGTCGTATCGCTGTCCATCGGCGATAGCTGCACGTTCCGATTCGGCAACACGGAAAGCCGCGGCAGACCCTATACCGACGTGCTGCTGGCCTCCGGCGACCTCTTCGTCTTCGGCGGACCCGCCCGACTGGCCTACCACGGTGTCACCAAGGTGCACGAGAGCACCGCCCCCGAGGGATGCGGCATCAGTCGTGGCCGGATCAACATCACGATGCGCATGACCGGGCTTGACGGGTGATCGAATGACACAGGACGCAAGCAGCACCACTGCCGACCCCGGCGTCGTCGTCGGGGACGACGGGCTCGCCCGGCCCGCATGGGCAGCCGCTGCCCCTCTGCTGCGTGACTACTACGACACAGAGTGGGGCATGCCGGTCACGGACGAACGCGGCGTCTACGAGCGCGTCAGTCTCGAAGGATTTCAGGCGGGTCTGTCCTGGGCAACGATCCTCCGCAAGCGACCCGCGTTCCGTGCGGCGTTCGACAACTTCCTCCCGGACACGATCGCTGCGTACACCGAGACCGATGTCGAGCGGTTGATGGCCGACGTCGGCATCGTGCGCAACCGGCAGAAGATCCAGGCGACCATCACCAACGCCCGCGCCACCGTCATGCTGCGTGAGGAGATGGGCCTGGCCGAGCTGGTGTGGTCCTTCCGCCCCGAGAGCACGCCCTGCCCCCGGACCTTTGCAGAGATCCCCACGAAGTCCGCCGAGTCGGTCGCATTGTCAAAGGAGCTGCGCCGACGCGGATTCGCCTTCGTCGGCCCGACCACCATGTACGCGCTCATGGAGGCGATCGGCATCGTCGACACCCATCTGCTCGGCTCGCATCGACGGGGCAGCTCTGGAATCTGGACATCGTGACCCTCCTACACCTGATCCCGAACGGTCCCACTGACGTTGAGATCGCCCTACAGATGTTGGGCCCACGCGATCCCAGGACCCGAAGAGTCGATCCCGGGCCGCACCTACACTGGAAGCGGGTCACATCGCCGCGGTCCCGCTCACCCCGCCTTGGCGATCGTGGCCGACCCGATCACGGTGTCCTCCAGATAGAACACGGCGGCCTGACCAGCGGCGACCCCGGTCGCGGGGGTGTCGAGCGCGATGTGGACCTCGTCCCCGGAGAGCTGGACGCGGCAGCCGTAGACCTCTCCGTGGGCGCGCAGCTGAACCGTGCAGGCCAGCGGCTCGTACGGCTCCGCGGCGGGCCCGTTCCACACGGGACGCCCGGCCACGATGGTGCCGACCTCGAGGGCCGAGCGCGGGCCGACCGTGACCGTGTTGGAGACGGGCTCGATGGACAGCACGTAGCGCGGACGGCCGTCCGGGGCGGGACGGTCGATGTGCAGGCCCTTACGCTGGCCGACGGTGAAACCGTACGCCCCCTCATGACTGCCGACCACCTCGCCGGACTCGTCGACGATCGGGCCCTGGGCCGCGCCGAGACGCCGCTCAAGGAAACCCCGCGTGTCACCGTCGGCGATGAAGCAGATGTCGTGGCTGTCGGGCTTGTCGGCGACCATGAGCCCGCGCCGCGCCGCCTCCTCACGGACCTGCGCCTTGGTCGAGTCGCCCAGTGGGAAGATCGCGTGCTTGAGCTGCTCCCTGGTGAGCACGCCGAGCACGTAGGACTGGTCCTTGCCCTCGTCGGGACTACGGCTCAGCACGCCGTCGACGATCCGGGCGTGGTGCCCGGTGACCACCGCGTCGAAGCCGAGCGCGAGGGCACGGTCCAGGACCGCCTCGAACTTGATCTTCTCGTTGCAGCGCAGGCACGGGTTGGGCGTACGGCCCGCGGCATACTCGCTGACGAAGTCCTCGACCACGTCACGATGGAACCGCTCGGCCATGTCCCAGATGTAGAAGGGGATGCCGATCACGTCGGCGGCCCTGCGCGCGTCCCGGGAGTCCTCGATCGTGCAGCACCCTCTGGCACCGGTCCGATACGACTGCGGGTTCGAGGACAGGGCGAGGTGCACGCCGGTGACATCGTGACCGGCCTCGGCGACGCGGGCGGCCGCCACCGCTGAGTCGACGCCGCCGGACATGGCGGCAAGCACGCGAAGTCTCATAACACCCTTGAGCGTACCCGCGTCGGCGCACACATCGTCGGGCCGGGAGCATACGACGGACGCGCGCCGCCCTCAGACCGAACCGGCACGGCGGACGCGCCACCCTCAGACCGAACCGGCACGGCGGGCACGCGCCATCGTCAAACCGAGCCGGTGCGGCGGGCACGCGCCGTCGCCGGATCAGACGGCGTGATGGACGCGTGCCACCGTCAGGTCAGACCGGCGCGGCGGGCGCGCTCGACGACCAGGGCGATGACGTCGGCCACCCGGTCCACATCCGGCTCTGTCGAGGTGTGACCGAGGGAGAAGCGGAGCGAGCCCCGCGCCCTGACGGCGTCCGCGCCCATGGCGAGCAGGACGTGGGAGGGCTGGGCGACGCCCGCGGAGCACGCCGAGCCCGTCGAACACTCGACGCCCTTGGCGTCCAGGAGCATGAGCAACGCGTCACCCTCGCAGCCGGGGAAGGAGAAGTGCGCGTTGCCGGGGAGCCGGTTCACCGGGTCGCCGTTGAGGATCACGTCGGGAACGGCCTGGCGGATCTTGCGGATCAGGGCGTCGCGGAGCCCGGTCAGCCGCGCCGCGGTCTCCGCCTGACGGGCGACCGCGGTCTGCACCGCCGCGGCGAGACCGGCCACGGAGGGAGCGTCGATCGTGCCGGAGCGCACGTCGCGTTCCTGGCCGCCGCCGTGCAGCACCGGCACCGGGTCGACGCCCCTGGCCAGCAGCAGCGCGCCGACCCCCATCGGGCCGCCGACCTTGTGCCCGGAGAGCGTGAGCGCGTCGACGCCGGAGTCGGCGAACGCGACGGGAAGCTGACCGACGGCCTGGACCGCGTCGGTGTGGAAGGGGATGCCGTGGTCACGGGCGATCGCCGCGAGCACTCGCACCGGTTGCACGGTGCCGACCTCGTTGTTGGCCCACATGACGCTGACCAGGGCGACGCTGTCGGGGTCACGCTCGATGGCCGTGCGAAGGGTCTGCGGGTGCACCCGGCCGAACTCGTCCACGTCGAGCAGTTCGACGACGGCGTTCTGGCGGTCGCCCAGCCAGTGCGCGGGATCGAGCGCGGCGTGGTGCTCGACGGCGCTGACCAGGATGCGGGTCGCGCCTTTGGCTCTGCGCGCCCAGTAAAGGCCCTTGATGGCCAGGTTGTCGGCCTCGGTGCCCCCGGAGGTGAACACGACCTCGCTTGGCCGGGCCCCGAGCGCGTCGGCGACGCTTTCGCGCGACTCCTCGACGACCTGGCGCGCGCGTCGGCCTGCGGTGTGCAGCGACGACGCGTTGCCGACCCGCCCGAGCTGGGCCGTCATAGCCTCGATCGCCTCGGGAAGCATCGGCGTGGTCGCCGCGTGATCGAGATAGGCGGACTCCACTACCGCACTTCCCTTCCCCAGATCGCTTGTGGCTCTCCAAGGGTATCCGTGCTCCGCGAGGAGCCCACCCCCCGGTTTGACCACTAAACCGTCCAGCCGGTACAGTAAGACGCATGAGACGGGAAGAGCTTTTGGACGCGGCAGAGGATCTGCTGTGCAACCAGGGCTCTCAGGCGCTCACCCTGTCAGCCGTCGCCGAGCGCGCCGGATGCAGCAAAGGCGGCCTGCTCTACCACTTCGGCACGAAGGAAGCCCTGATCAAGGGCATGGTCGAGCGGCTGATCGAGGATTTCGACCAGCTCGTCGCCCAGCAGGGCCACGACACCTACACCAAGAATTATCTGGACGCGACGTTCGCCGCCGTGCGAAGCGGCAGGCTGCGACGTTGGGCCGTGGTCACCAGCGCCTCGGGCAACCTCTACCTGCTCGCCCCACTGCGTGAGGCGATGGCCCGCTGGCACCGCGAGGGGCTCGACAGCGAGCCCGACCCCATGGCGGCGCAGATTGTGCGCCTCGCCTGCGAGGGGCTGTGGGACCTGGCGAGCCATGACCCCGGGCTCTACGACGACGAGCGTTACACGGAGCTGAAGCAGCGCCTGCTGGCCCTGCTGTCCGCCTGACGACCGACCGGGCCCTGACAACCAGGCTCTGACAGCCGATCCCTGACGCCTGGTCGGCGGGCAGGCCCTCATCCATGGCGGTTGAGTGCAGCCGGTCCACGTCCACGGCCAGCACGACCTGGCGGGTGTAGGTG
>NZ_JBFBCE010000082.1:0-43419 GCF_040689595.1 Streptosporangium sp. NPDC051023
GGTTCGCCGCCCCGCCTTCTGGGGGGGGGGGGGGGGGTACCCGGGGGGGGGGGGGGGCCGGGCCCGCCGGGGGGGGCCGCGGGCCCGGCGGGTGGGTTGTGGGGCCCCCCCGGGGCCCCACCCCACCCCGCACACCCCCGCACGTGCGGCCCACACACCCATCTGAGCAGGCAAAACGCTGGGTGTGTGGGGGGTGTGCGGGGCCGGAAAGACCCCCTGGTTTCCGGCTCTGAAGCCTGCCGGAGCCCCTCCTGTCGGCCCCGCACACCCCACACACCCCGGCCCGCCGGTTCCGCTCCCGTCCGACCATCTGCCTTCCCCCGGCTGTCACTCACCGTGATACGGAGGTTCGTTCACCATGCCTCAAATCCCTGCCGCCATGCCCCTGCCGCCCGGTCACACCCTCGTGCCCAGCGAGATGACCACCGCCGACCTGGCGCCGGGCATGTCGATCCGCGTCCGCGGCTACGGCACCCTCACTATCGCCGCGCGCCCGCTGCCAGTCTCCCCGGATCTGCTGGCCGTGCCGCTCGGCTGGGAACGGCTGGCCGTGCTGGCTCACCCTTCGGCGTGCTGGGACGCCCAGGCCGTCACGCCGTCGCTGTGGCAGGCCTGGAAGCACCGCGACTGCCGCGCTTGCGGTGGAACGGGGCGCGCGGCATGAACAGGCCCGACCAGCTCCGCTACGCCCTGGCCGCCGCTGCCCGCGGCTGGGCGGTCTTCCCCGTCGCCGTCGGCGACAAGCCCCCCGCCCGCGGCTTTGCCGATTGGGAGTCCAACGCCACTACCGACCTGGCCATCATCCGCCGGTGGTGGACACGGGCGCCGTGGAATGTCGGCATCGCTTGTGGCCCGTCTGGGCTGGTGGTGGTCGACCTGGACACCCCCAAACCCGGGAAGGAGGGGCTTCGCCCCCCGCCCCCCTGGGACCTGCCGGGGGTCACCGATGGCGCCGACGTGCTGGCCGTCATCTGCGAACGCGCCGGACAGCCCCTGCCATTTGAGACGTTCACCGTGCGTACCCGCCGGGGTGGAACCCACCTGTACTACACCGCCCCTGACGGCATCCGGCTCGGTAACACCGAGGGCGACAAGGGCACCGGGCTCGGCTGGCTGATCGACACCCGCGCCCACGGCGGCTACGTGCTCGGGCCCGGCAGTTTCGTCGACCGGCCCGACGGCACCGGAACCTACGAGGTGATCCACAACGTGCCCCCGGCCCCGCTGCCCCCCTTCCTGTTTCAGCAGCTTGTTCCCCCGCCCCGACCGGTGCGCGAGCCGGTGCGCCTGGCCCTGCCCGAGGACCGGCGCGGCGCGTACCTGCGCGCGGCCATCACCCGCGAACTCGACCGAGTCGCCTCCGCGCCGCACGGCCAGCGCAACGGCTCGCTGTACCTGGCCGCCATCGCCCTGGGCCAGCTGGTCGCCGGGGGCGCGCTCGGCGAGAGCGAGGTCACGACCTTGCTGGAACAGGAGGGGGGCGACGCCGGGCTGAGCCCCGCCGAAGTCCGCCGCACCATCGCCTCTGGCCTGCGTGCCGGAGCCAAGCGGCCCCGCACGGTGGCCGCATGACCACCACCACGACCCACACCGGAGCTGATCGAATGCCCGAACCCGTCACCGATGGCACGTTGCTGCTGGACGCCCTGCTGGCCGCGCTGACCCGCTACGTGATCCTGCCGACCGAGGAGGCCGCGCACGCGGTCACGTTGTGGATCGCCGCCAGCCACGCCCAACCGGCCTGGGCGCACGCGCCGCGGCTGGTGATCCGTGCTCCGGAAAAGCGCTGCGGCAAGAGCAGGTTGCTGGACGTGGTTGAGGCCACCTGCCACGAACCGTTCATCACCGTCAACAGCAGCAGCGCCGCCGTCTACCGGTCCATCTCCGACGACCCGCCGACCATGCTGGTCGACGAGGCCGACACCATCTTCGGGCCGAAAGCCGACGGCAACGAGGACCTGCGCGGGCTGCTGAATGCCGGACATCAGCGCAACCGGCCCGCCAAGCGCTACGACGCCAACACCGGCCGGGTGGAGTCCATACCGACGTTCGCCATGGCGGCGCTCGCCGGGATCGGCGCCATGCCCGACACCATCGAAGACCGCGCGGTCGTGGTCCGCATGCGCCGCCGTGGCCCCGGTGAGACGGTCGCCCCCTACCGGCACCGCCGGGACCGGCCGCCGCTGCGCCAGCTGGCCGCCGACCTGTCGGCCTGGCT
Source organism: Streptosporangium sp. NPDC051023 (assembly GCF_040689595.1). Lineage (NCBI taxonomy): Bacteria > Bacillati > Actinomycetota > Actinomycetes > Streptosporangiales > Streptosporangiaceae > Streptosporangium > Streptosporangium sp. NPDC051023. The sequence goes on from NZ_JBFBCE010000082.1 coordinate 2,219, forward strand.
GCGCGCCGACCTGGCCACCCTGGAGCAGGCCGAACCCGCCATGCCCGTCGAAGACCGCGCCGCCGACACCTGGGAACCCCTGGTCGCCGTCGCCGACCACGCCGGAGGCCACTGGCCCGAGCGTGCCCGCGCCGCGGTGCTGGCCCTGACCGCCGAGGCCGACGAGTCCGGCCAGCCCTCCACCCGGGTCCGGCTACTGGCCGACTGCCGCGCCGCCTTCGATACCGACCCCGCCCTGCCCACCGCCGTCCTGCTGGAGCGGCTCAAGGCCGACCCGGAAGCCCCCTGGGCCAACTACGGCCCCGCCGGGCTGACCGCGATGAAGCTCGGCGCTGTCCTGCGCGAATACGAGATCCGTTCGGCCAACATCCGCTTCACCGATGGCACCCAGGCCAAGGGCTACCAGCGCGCCGATTTCCTTGACGCCTGGGCACGCTATTGCCCCCTCCCGAGCACCCCGGACGTCCCGTCAAGCAGCGAGATCCCGCTGTTCGACGGGGGTAGCCGTCCCAGCCGTCCCAGCCTCGTCATCGCAGGTCAGCGTGGGACGGCTTCTGACCGTGGGACGGCTTAGCCGTCCCAGCGCAACAAGCCGTCCCAGCCTGACCAGCACAAATGAGGCTGGGACGGCTGGGACGGCTACCCCCCTCAAAAGTGACTGGGCTCCTCCGAAACAGCCTCGACCACGCCGCCCCGCGATCGATCCCAGACCCCGGAAGGACACGCGCGCCATGGCCACCGCCACCGGCAAGCCGCTGACCGTCGCCGAGTTCTGCACCGAGCTCGGCATCTCCCGATCTACCTTCTACGACTGGCGCGCCAAGGGCCGTGCCCCGCGCTGTTTGAAGCTGCCCAACGGCGATCTCCGCATCCGCCGCACCGACTATGACCGCTGGCTGACCGCCCTGGAGGACGGCTCTTGATGCAGGACATCACCTACAACGTGCGCGTCTACAAGACGGAGGTCTACAAGGGCAAGAAGGTCACGACGTACTACGTGCGGTGGAACACCGATGGGAAGGCGTGGAAGGAGCCGTACCGCAATGCCGCCCAGGCCGACGTCTTCCGCTCCGAGTTGGTGACCGCCGCTCGCCGGGGTGAGGCATTTAGCCTCAGCACCGGCCGCCCGGCCTCGTGGAAACGGCAGGAAAGCGTGCTGAGCTGGTACGGCTTCACGCTGGCGTTCGTGGACGCGAAATGGCCGCATGCCTCGCCGAACCATCGGCGGGGAATCGCGGAAGCGCTGGTCGACGCGACCGAGGCGCTGTTGGCCACCGAGGCAGGCGCCCCCTCGCGGGACGCTCGCCGTACTGCGCTTCGCTGGGCTTACAGCACTCGCGTCCGTGACGACGAAAAGCCGCCCGCCGACCTGGAAAAGGTCCTTCGGTGGCTCGACGAGAACACTGTCCATGTTCAAGACTTCAACGAGCAGGGCAGAGGCGCGATTCTGGCGCGAGCCGTACTCACCAGGATCAGCCAGACCCTGGACGGGAAAACCGCCGCGGCGAACACAGCCAACCGCAAGCGGATGGTGCTCAACAATGCGATGGAGTACGGCCAGGAAATCGGGCTGCTGACCGGGAATCCGTTCAAGGCCGTGAAGTGGACCAAGCCCAAGACCTTGAGCACGGTGGACCCGCGCACGGTCATCAACATCGAGCAGGCCAGGCGATTCCTGGCGGCCGTACGGCGGAACAGCCAGCGTGGCGAGCGGATGGAGGCGTTCTTCGGCTGCATGTACTACGCGGCACTACGGCCGGAAGAAGTGGTCGATCTACGGCGGGTGCATCTTCACAGCCTGCCGGAGGAGGGTTGGGGAGAGATGCGGCTGACCAACGCCGAGCCGCGCGCCGGGAGTCGATGGACGAACAGCGGGAAGCCGCGGGAGCGCCGGGGTCTGAAGCACCGCGCCGAGGGTGACACGCGATCGGTGCCCATTCACCCCGAGCTGGTCGCGCTGCTGCGGGCGCACCTCGATCGGTTCGGTACCGGCCCCGAGGGTCGCGTCTTCATCGGCCCTCGGGGTGGACTGATGACCGATCGGGCTTACCTGAAGGTCTTCCACGAGGCCAGGAAACAGGCGTTCACCTCGGAGGAAGCAGCCTCACCGCTGATGGAGGTGCCGTACGCGCTTCGACACGCGGCCGTGTCGACGTGGCTCAACGCCGGAGTGCCGGCGCCCCAGGTCGCCGAGTGGGCCGGGCACAGCGTTGACGTCCTGCTGCGGGTCTACGCCAAGTGCATCCACGGCCAGCAGGGCGAGGCCATGCGCCGTATCTGGGAGGCGACCAGGGCCTGAAAACTTCGGCACGTATTCGGCACGGGCACCCGTAGACGGTCGGGGAGAGCCGTAGACAGTCGGACATACGAGAAGAGGCCCTTCACCGCGTTTGCGCTGGTGAGGGGCCTCTTTCTGCTGGTGTGGCAGGTGCAGGACTTGAACCTGCGTAGGCTGAGCCGACGGTTTTACAGACCGCTCCCTTTGACCACTCGGGCAACCTGCCGCGTCTTCCGCTCGAGGCGGCGACAGGAAGAAGAATAGCGGACTTCCGGGTGTGACGTGACATCGATGGAGACCGCCCACCGATAGCCCGCCGTACTGGGACTTTTGCGGCTTGTGCTGTGGCGGCGCGGGGTGAAGGCGGCGGCTCGGCGAGGGCTGCCGGGGCTGGTGGGTTCGGTGGTGGAGTTGTGCACATCCGGGGACGGCCTGCTTGAGGTCTGCTTCTGGGGCAGGGAAGGCGGCTTCACGGAGTGAAGTGCGTTGGGGCCCACCCCAGGGGGGCGGACGGTCTGGGGCCCGGCCTCAGGGGCTTCCCTGCCCGGCTTTCGACACCGTCGTCTCGATGTTGAAGGTCACGTTCATCCTGAGCCGACAGGTGAAGCGCTAGGGTCGACACGAGAGTTAGAGAGGATAGTCAACGCATGGCCGACAGCAGTTTTGACATCGTCAGCAAGATCGACCACCAGGAGGCCGACAACGCGCTGAACCAGACGGTCAAGGAGGTCGGGCACCGATTTGACTTCAAGGGCACCGGCGCGAGCATCGCCTGGTCAGGTGGGCAGAAGGCCGTCGAGATCAAGGCCAACAGCGAGGAACGCGCCAACGCCGTCCTTGATGTGTTCAAGGACAAGCTGATCAAGCGGGGACTCTCGCTCAAGGTTCTGGACGCCGGCGAGCCGAAGCTGTCAGGTAAGGAGTACCGGCTCGTGGTCACCCTCAAGGAGGGCATCGACCAGGAGAACGCCAGGAAGATCTCGAAGATCATCCGGGATGAGGGGCCCAAGGGGGTCAAGGCTCAGATCCAGGGCGAGGAACTGCGGGTGAGCTCCAAGAAGAGGGATGAGCTCCAGGAGGTCATCGCCTTGCTGAAGGGCAAGGACCTGGAGATCGCGCTCCAGTTCACGAACTACCGGTAGCAGACACACACCCAAGGCCCTGACCTGCATCTTCAGGGCCAGGTCTGCTTCAGAGAGGGCGCGTCCGGGGCACATGGCCGAAGGTGCTTCACTTCGCCTGTGCCCTGCCCTGCGAAGCTCCGAGGACGAACGCCGAGAACCGGGAAGAGCAGGTCCTGTGACCGTATAGGGCTTCTGCGGCGTGCGGGGCAGTGGGCCCGCGCCGGGGGTGGCGCGACGGCTCGACACGGTCGGTGACAGCGAACACGGGTTTGCCGTGTTCGTGCTCGCATACGGGCCGCGTCATGCTCTTGGGCAGACGCCTTCGAGGGGCACGGCCGAACTTCGTCACCGTAGGCCGCAGCCGGTTCGCCAGGAGACCGCCGCCTGTCCCACACCCTTCGGGCAAGCTCATTCGCGTCCGCCTTGGCGTCCCGGCCGCAGACGGCTCGTATGCGTTCCCCATCGTCCCGACTGTCGGACCGGCCGCCGCTTTCCCCCGCATCGGGACCCGCACCGAGACCCGCACCGAGACCCGCACCGAGAAGGGTGTTCGCCCGGCGTCACGAGCGGGTGGCGCCCCGCGCGGCGTGGCTGATTCGTGATGCAACCTTTCGCCTCACGACTGCATCTACCCACGTGACGAAAGGAAAAGCGATGACCCCAACACGCGGCCTCGCCGCACTCGCGCTCGCCACCGTGGCAGCCACCACCATGACCATGACCGTATCCCCGGCGGAGGCGAAAACGGGAGCCGCATCCGACGACTCGGTCCGGTACGCATGGATCAAGGGCTGCCCCAAGAAGGACTACACGGTTCCCTGCGGCAAGTGGACGCTGACACTGCGCAGCGGCAAGACCGTCAAGCTCGCCGACGCACGGGTCAACCCCCGGCAGGCCAACGGCAAGGTGGACAAGGACGCCAGCACGACCTTCGCGGTCAGCGGTGACGGCCGGTTCGTGAACTACTTCAGGGGCGACAAGCTCGTCGTCCGCGACGTGAACAGCGGGAAGGTCCGCCCGCTGCCCGGCAAGGCAGCCGTGCTGCCCAAGGGGCTCGGCCAGAGCGACGTGGACACCATGTTCTCCCCCGACGGCTCGATCGTCGTGGTCGACTACTTCGACGACGCGGAGAAGTTGCCGACCCTGATCGTCAACCTCAAAAGTGGAAAGACGATCAAGCTGCCGTCGAAGAACAACGTGCTGAGCTTCAGTCCTGACGGCCAGCACCTGCTCACCGGCCGCTACACCGACGACAACATCACCGAGTTCGTGGTCTTCGACGCCGACGGCAAGGAGAGCGAGAGCCAGGTCGTGCCGCAGATCGTGTCCAACAACTCGCCGATCGCACTGGCGGACGACGGATCCACGGTGGCGCTCGTCATCACCGGCTCGTCGAACAAAGTCCGTCTGCGCACCTACGACCTGGCGTCGGACACCGTCTCCGACGCGGTCCCGCTCGGCATCCCCAAGAACGAGAGCTCGCAGCGCCTCTACTGGGATCCGGCGGGCACGCTCACGCTCTGGACGGGGCGTGGCAGCGGTGAAGGGGAGGTTACCTCGGCCGTGAAGCGGACGGTGAACGCCGAGACCGGCTCAACGCGCAAGCTGGACTCCTTCACGATCAAGAACTCCCCGTGGACCTGGTGGCTGCCCGGCGAGTGATAACCACCTATCGTCCCTTTATGGGGAAAATTCACGACAGACTCAACGACCGGCTGCGCGAGTTCATCGAAGCGCAGCCGGTCTATTTCATCGCGACCGCTCCCGAACAGGGCGGTCACGTCAACGTCTCCCCCAAGGGATACGCCAACACCTTCCACATCATCGACGACACCACGGTGGCCTACCTCGACCTGGACGGCAGCGGTGTCGAGACCATCTCCCATCTCCGCCAGAACGGGCGCATCACGGTCATGTTCTGCGCCTTCTCCGGTCCCCCCAACATTCTTCGCCTGTACGGCACCGGCCGGGTCGTCGTCCCCGAGGACCCCGAATTCCCAGAGCTGATCAAGAAGTTCGGCCCGCATCCCGGTGTTCGGTCGATCATCGTCGTCGACTGCGACCGCATCTCCGACTCCTGCGGCTTCTCGGTGCCATTCATGTCCTTCGACAAGGACCGGCCCCTGCTGGACGAGTGGGCGGAGCGCAAGGACGTCCAGCAGCGACGTGCCTACCGGGCGAAGAACAACCGGGAGAGCATCGACGGCCTTCCCGGCCTGTCGTCGGATGAGACGGACCCGGTCTCCCAGCGCTCCTGAACCGGCGCCACCGACATGATGTGCCCGATACGACCTGTCGGGTACAACGTGCCGGTACGACACGCCGGTACGACGCCGCCCACTCCAGCGCGCGTACGGCACGGCCCGCTCCAACACGCGGAGGGTGCGACTCATCTTCGCGTGGGACGGTACGGCTCGCCCCCGGAAGCAAGCGGCGCACCCACCGCGGCATCCGGGCAGCGCGACGGCTCCCCAAGCGCGGTCACCCCCACCGCCGCCGCCCCACCTGCGCCCTGCCTCCGCCCCACCTGCGCCCCGCCTCCGCTCTGCCCATGCCTTCCCGACCAGCGAACGGCACGGCCGAACGTCATGACCGCATATCCCGGGGCCGACCGCCTCGGCTCCACCCGGGATTCCCCTTCACCGCTTGATCCTGCTCGCCGGCCACTCGGCATGCGTGTCTCGGCGCGAGCCGTACTGCCGCAATTCATATAGATGACTAATCACGTTCAGTGACGCAGAGGACTGTTGACATCATGGCAAAGAGCTACACACTCATCCATCTCACCGATGTCCACGCCGTCGCCGAAGGCCTGCTCCACGGCTCTGTCGACTCGACAGCGGCTTTCAGGACCGCGCTGGACACCGTGGCCGCCGCGGGTCAGCCCGTGGACGCGATCATCCTGTCCGGCGACATCGCCGACCAGGGGGACGAGGCCTCGTACCGGCTGGTCGCTGAGGCACTCGAGTCCGCCGCCGACGGGCTCGGCGCGGCCGTCGTGGTCGCTATGGGCAACCATGACGAGCGTCACGCCTTCCGTTCGGCGCTCGTCGGCACCGAGCCCGGCGGCGAGCCGTACGACGTCGTGACCCGGGTCGGCGGCCTGCGCATCGTGACCCTCGACAGCACCGTGCCCGGCGCGCACCACGGTGAGCTCTCCGCCGACCAGTTGGAGTGGCTGGCCTCGACGCTGGCCGAGCCTGCGCCTGACGGAAGCGTGCTGGTGCTCCACCATCCGCCCATCCCCAGCGTGCTGCCGCTGATGAACGGGATCGGCCTGCGCGCCCCGGAGAAGCTGGCCGAGGTGCTGACCGGTTCCGACGTGCGGCTGATCCTCGCCGGGCACACCCACAGCGCGTCGGCGGGCACACTTGCTGGAATCCCCGTCTGGGTCGGCCCCGGCAGCGCCTACGGCGCCGACACCATGGCGTCCGCCGGCAAGACCAGGGGGATACCGTTCCAGGCCTTCAGCAGGGTGGACATCACCGAGGACGGCGTGATCACCACGGTGGTCCCGCTGTCATCCGCTCCCGCGGTGTACGAGCTGGACACCGAGGTGCTCCTCGACCACCTGGCTAGTCATAGCGGGTGACGAAGGAGATGAGATCTCCTCGGCACCGCCGCTCGACGTGGCACAGGGGCTCGTCGCCGTGCATGACGAGCCCCTCGCGCACGAGTACGGCGGCGCCCGCGTCGACCGCGAGCACGGCCTGGTCGACGAGATCGGCGAGATCCGCCGAGATCGCGTGCCAGGTGTAGCGATAGGCCGTCCCGCCCGCCTCCAGTGAGCCGAGCACGCCGAGCCTCGGATCGTAGACGAGGTCCGCCTGCCCCGGATGGAGCCGGTAGCGGTTCAGCACGCACGGTGCGCCGCCCGACCTGAGCAGGGTGGTGATCTCGTAGACCTCACTGCCGGGTACCCCGAGGTGCCGCGCGCTCGCCGGATGCTCGGCGAATCCCCTGCCGAGGATCTCCTCTCCTCCGGCGAAGGTCGTGGCCAGCCCCTCCAGGTCCGCCTGGCGGTGCCTGCGAGTGATGGGGTCGATGGACACCTCGATCCGACGTGGCGCGCGCCGGACGAAACTGCCCAGCCCGTGCCGCGTCTCGACCAGCCCCGCCTTGCGCAGCTCGACCATGGCCTGCCTGGCGGTGAGGCGGTGCACGCCGAACCGCTCGGCGAGCGCGTCCTCGGTGGGCAGCCGCTCACCCGGCGGCAGCTCACCGGACTCGATGCGCCGCCCGAGCTCACGAGCGATCGCGCGGTAGCGGGCTTCTCTGGGCATCTGGTTACTGTACGGCTCCCGCCCGGCGAGCCCCGCCGACGATCCATAGGAACGGGAAGATTGTCGGCCCGTTCACTCCTTGTCCATTTTTCTGCCGCGTTCCCGCAGGTGAGCCAGTCATATATATGACTCATGCCTCTCTTGAACCTCCGTGACGTCGCCGAAGGCGCCGGAGCTCCCCTTCGCACCGGGATGCTGCTGCGCTCGGCCCAGCCCCAGGCTCTGACCCTCGCCGATGCCGACCTGCTCGCGGGCCTTCTCGGCGGCCCGCTCGAAGGACTACGGCTCGTCGCGGACCTGCGCGGCGAGAACGAACGCGCCGAGAACGACTGGACCCTCCTGGCCGAGCACGGTGTCAGGGTCGCCAGACTCGGCACCTCTGGCTCCCCCGCCGATCTGTCCGCGCTGCCACCGGGAGTCGACCTCGGCGACCTCTACGTCCTGATGCTCGACCACCGGACCGCCTGGTTCGCCTCCGTCGTGGCGGAGATCGCCGATGGACTGCCCGCCCTGGTGCACTGCGCGGCGGGCAAAGACCGCACCGGGCTGGTCGTGGCGCTGATCCTCGATCTGGTCGGGGTCGACCACGAGGTGATCGTCCGTGACTACGCGGCGACCGGGGAACACCTCCCCCGGATCATGGCGATGCTCGGCCTGGGCTCCGGCGCGCGGGCCGTACCGGCTCACCTGGCCGACGTCACCGGGGCGGTTTCCGGACTGCTCGACGCTCCTGAGGCCGCCATGCGCACCTTCCTTGCCGCCCTCGACGCCCGCGGAGGCGCCGAGCGGCTGCTCATGGCCAACGGTCTGACCGCGGGCCACGTCCAGCGGCTCCGCGCCGCCCTCATCGGCTGATCCGGAGACGACCGTGTCCCTCACTCTGTCCCAGGAAACCGGCACGTCCCGGCCCGCGCCCAGACGCGGGCTGGTCGCCGCCATCGGCTTCGCCGAGCTCTTCTACGCGGCGGCCGGAGCCCTGCCGCTGATCCTCGGCCTCGGTCTCAAGGTCCAGGAGATCGCGCCCACGAACAAGGAGACCGTCCTCGGGATCGTCGCGGCGCTCGGCGGAGTGGCCACCGTGATCTCCAACCCGCTGAGCGGCCATCTGTCGGACCGCACCACCGGCCGGTACGGCATGCGCAGGCCGTGGATCCTGGGCGGCTCGCTGGTGGGCCTGGCCGGACTGCTCATCCTCGCGCTCGCCGGGTCGATCGCCCTGGTGGCGGTCGGCTGGATGGTCGCGGTCACCGGATACCAGGCCATGGTCGCCGGGCTGACCGCCACGGTCGTCGACCAGTTTCCCGTGGAACGCCGTGTTCGCATGGCGGGCGTGTTCTCGATGTGCAACATGCTCGGCGTGGTCCCGGCCATGGTGCTGTCCCAGGTCTTCAAGGGCGAGTTGCTGCTGCAGTTCACGATCTGTGGCGGGCTCGCGGTGACCGCCGCGGGCGTGCTCTGCGCGGTGCTGCCCGACCGTCGTCTCGATCCGGCGGACCGGCGCCCGGTGAGCGTCGGCAGCCTCGCCGCGGCGCTGCTCGTACTGCCGCGGCACGCCCGTGACTACCGGCTGCTGTGGATCCAGCGACTGCTCGTCAGCATCGGCTTCGCGCTGATCGCGTCCTACTCGCTCTACTACCTGCAGAGCCGTGTCGGCGTGCCCACCGCGGACGCCGTCGCGCTGGTGGGCCTGACCACCATCGCCAGCACCCTGCTGTCCGGTCTTTTCGCCTACCTCGGCGGGCGCTGGTCGGCCAGGATCGGCAGGGGACGTCCGTTCGTGCTGTGGGCCACGGCGACCCTGGCCGCGATGCTGCTGCTGAAGGCGGTGACCGCCAGCGTCGGCGTCGTGATCGCCGTCGCGATCGTCAGCGGGGCGGCCACCGGCGTCTACTACGCCGTTGACCTCGGCCTGGTCACCCAGGTGCTTCCCGACGAGCGTGACGCGGGCCGCTATCTCGGTGCCTTCGCGATGGCCAAGCACCTGCCCAGTGCGGTGGCCCCCGCGGTCGCACCGGTCCTGCTCGGCATCGGTGCAGACCCCTTCGCGGAGGGCCCGAACTACTTCGCGCTCTTCCTGGCCTGCGGCCTGCTGACGCTCGCCGCCACCCCGCTGGTCAGCCTGCTGCGCCACGTGCGGTGACCGCCGGAGACCGGCGACCGCCGCCTGCCCGCCAGGAGTCAGCGGCGGTAGCCGGCCATCCGCTCAAGGCGGGCGACGCGCTCCGCGGTCGGCGGGTGGGTGGAGAACAACCGACCGATGCCCGCGCCCCGGAAAGGATTGGCGATCATGAGGTGGGAGGCGGAGGCGAGGCGGGCGTTCTCCGGAAGGGGCCGTTGCCGGGCTCCCATCTCTATCTTCCGCAACGCGGAGGCCAGGGCCAGCGGGTCTCCGGTCAGCCGGGCCCCGCATTCGTCCGCCTGGTACTCCCGGGAACGCGAGACAGCCATCTGGATCATCCCGGCGGCGACGGGGCCGAGCACGATCATGAGCAGGGCGCCGATGAAACCGGGCCCCTCGTCGTCATCTCCTCCGCCGAAGAACAGACCGACGTAACCGAGATAGGTGATCATCGTGGCGAGCGCCCCGGCCACGGACGAGATCAGGATGTCGCGGTTGTAGACGTGGGACAGCTCGTGCCCGATGACCCCGCGCAGCTCGGGCTCGTCGAGAAGCTGGGTGATGCCGTAGGTCACGCAGACCGCGGCGTTGCGGGGGTTGCGGCCGGTGGCGAAGGCGTTGGGCTGCATGGTCGGCGAGACGTACAGCCTGGGCATGGGCTGGCGTGCCTCGGTGGAGAGCTCGCGCACGATCCGGTAGAGGGTCGGCTGCTCGACCTCACTCACCGGGCGGGCACGCATCGCGGACAGGGCGATCCGGTCGGAGAAGAAGTAGGCGACGCCGTTGGTCACCAGGGCGACCAGAACCGCGAGCCGCACGCCGGCGCCACCACCCAGCCATGCCCCGACCGCGATGATCCCCGCGGACAGTGCGCCAAGGAGGACGGCTGTACGCAGACCGTTGTGATGCACTACACCCCCCTTGTCGGTTGATGCTGGTTCACCAGTCCCAACGTCTCCGGCCTGGCCGAACGTTCCCGGAGATGTTCACCTCGCGGCGACGAGGACTTCGGGGAGGAGGTCGAGCACCACCTGCGGGGCGACCGAGAACACCAGCGCGACGGCTCCGGCCAGGGCGACGGCGATCCCGACCGGCACCCATCCGGTACGGCTACCGCCCGCGGAGGGCCCCTCTGCCTCGCTCTCCGCGATGACCGGAACCGGGGTGAGGATCCGCGCGGCCCAGGCCACGTAGTAGTAGAGGCCGATGACCGTGTTGACGGCCATCACCACGGCCAGCCAGGTCCCGCCCCCTCCGACGAGCTCCCGGAACACCACGATCTTGGCGAACATCCCCGCCAGCCCCGGCGGCAGACCCGCCAGGCAGATCAGGAAGAACACCAGCGCCAGCCCGGCCGCCGGACTGCGGAACGCCAGCCCCCGGTAGTCGTCCAGTTCGTTGCGGGGGTGACGCCGCGAGACCAGCATGACCACCGCGAACGCCCCGAGGTTCATCGCCGCGTAGAACACCAGGTAGGCGATCGACGCGCTCGTCGCCTCGTCGTCGTGGACGCCGAGGGGAGCGAGGATGTATCCCGACTGGGCGACCGAGGACCAGGCCAGCAGGCGTACGGCGTGGCGCTGCCGCAGGGCCAGGAGGTTGCCGACCGTCATGGTCAGCGCGGCGATGATCGCGACCAGTGGGGTCCAGGTGCCCGACTGGCTGCCCAGGGCCGCCACGAGGATGAGGATCAGCCCGGCGAACCCGGCCGCCTTGGAGATCACCGAGAGCAGCGCGGCGACCGGCACCGGAGCTCCCTGGTAGACGTCGCCCGCCCACGCGTGGAACGGCACCGCCGCGACCTTGAAGGCGAACCCGGCCAGCACCAGGACGACGGCCACGGTGAGCAGGGGCGACAGGTCGACCGGCGGCGGGTCGTAGGCGATGTGGAGTGAGGAGACGTAGGCCTCGGAGGCCTGGGAGGCCTGGATCCCGCCGGACGTCCCGGCGCCCTGAAGGGCCTGGCCAGGGCCTGGCGCCGCGGGCCCGGCCATGCGTTCGCGCAGGACCTGGGCCAGGCGATCGAGATAGACGGTTCCCGTCGTGCCGTACAGCAGGGACACTCCGAAGAGCATCACCGCGGTGGAGACCACGGAGACCAGGAAGAGCTTGACCGCCGCCTCCGAGCTCCGGCCGTCGTATCGTCTGAGCGCGGTGAGCGCGAAGACCGGCAGCGAGACCAGCTCAAGCGCGACGACCAGCATGATCAGGTCTCGGGAGGCGGGCAGGGCGACGGCGCCCGTCAGCGTGCAGAGCAGCAGGAAGTACCACTCGCCGACGGGGATCTCTCCCGAGGAGAGCTGGGCCATGGACAGCAGCACCACGACGACCCCGGCGGCCAGGGCCAGCCCCGCGAAGATCAGGGTGAAGTCGTCGACCACGAACGAGCACGGCGACGCGCCCGCACCACCCGTCCCCGATCCGGGAGGCGCGCCCGGGACCGCGTTCGAGAGCCCACCGGGCACGCAGAAGGTCCGCATGGGCCCTCCCGCGCGCGACGCCTGCGAGATCACGAAGCCGAGCGCCCCGAGCACCCCGGCCAGGGTGACCACGCCGAGCGCAGGCCGGGCGTACGGCCCGCGTGGCAGGAAGGCGTCCAGGAGCAGCACCAGACCGCCGGTGAGCGCGAGGACCAGCAGCGGCGCGACCGCGTAGTAGTCGATCGACTGGATCACGGTGCCCCCAGCAGGCTCTGGACCACCGGGTCGGTGATGGAAAGGAGCACCTTCGGCCAGAGGCCGAGCAACACGATCAGAACGACCAGCGGAACCCAGGCGGCCAGCTCATAGCCGGTGACGTCTCGCATCCGCCCGGCCCCGGCGTTCGCCGGCGCGGCGAGCGGGCCACCGTCTCCCCCTCCCGCCGTGGAGCCTTCTCCACCCGTTGTCACGTCTCCTTCGCCCGCCGTGGAACCTCCTTCGCCCGCCGTGACGTCTCCCCTGCCCGTCGTGGAGCCTCCTCCGCCTGCGCGGATGTCCTCTGCCGCCTCCCCGACGACGGCCTTCGCCCCGGTCCCCTCCCCCGGGCCGCCCACCGAGGCGAGCAGCGGGGCGTGGACGGTCACGGTCGGGCGGCCGTGGGTGACCCGGGACAGCATGACCAGGAAGTAGGCGGCGGTCAGGACGGTGCCGATCCCTCCGATGGCCATGAAGACCAGGTAGAGCGGGCGAGGAAGGCCCGTCGCCGGTTCGAAGGCGCCCAGGAGTGCCAGCATCTCCCCCCAGAAGCCCGCAAGACCGGGCAGCCCGAGAGAGGCCACGCAGGCGAAGGTGAGCAGGGAGGCGAGACGTGGCAGGCGAGACAGCATCCCGCCGCCGAGCGCCGGGATGTCGGCGGTGCCGTAGCGCTCCTTGATCGCGCCGACCACGAAGAAGAGCAGCGCGGTGATCAGGCCGTGGGCGATGTTGCCGAACAGTGCGGCGTTGACACCGACCGGGGTGAGCGTGGCGAAGCCCAGGAGCACGAACCCCATGTGGCCTATCGAGGAGTAGGCGATCATCCGCTTGAGGTCGCGCTGGGCGAGGCAGGCGAGAGAACCGTAGATGATGCCGATCACCGCGAAGGCGCCGAGCCAGGGGGCCACGACCGCGGCGCCCTCGGGCAGGATCGGGATGGCGATGCGGGCGAAGCCGTAGGTGCCCATCTTGAGCAGGACACCCGCGAGGAGCACCGAGCCGACGGTGGGCGCCTCGGTGTGGGCGGCGGGCAGCCAGGTGTGCAGGGGCCACATCGGGGTCTTGACCGCGAGCCCGGCGCCGACGGCCACGAAGGCGAGGATCTGCGCCGAGCGGGACATGCCCGCCCCGTGTGCCCTGGCGAGAGCGACCATGTCCAGGGTGCCGGTCTGCGCCCAGACGAACAGCAGCCCGAGCAGGAGGACGACCGAGCCGAGCAGCGTGTAGAGGATGAACTTGATCGCCGCCGCCCGCCGGGCGCGCCCGCCCCAGATGGCGATCACGAAGTACATCGGGATGAGGACGACCTCGAAGAACACGAAGAACAGCAGCAGGTCGAGCGCGAGGAACGTGCCGATCATGCCCACTTCGAGGATCAGCAGCGTGAACACCAGCGCCCTGGGCCGTCCCCCTTCGGGCTTCGGCCGCAACAACTGTCCCGGCCCGTCGGCACGGCCCCAGCACAGGTAGACGAAACAGAGGAACGTCAGCAGCGTGGTCAGCACGACCAGCGGCAGGGAGACGCCGTCCACGCCGAGGTGGAACCTGAGGTCGAGACCGGGCACCCAGGCCAGGTTCGTCGAGAACCGCCCACCCGTCGTGTCGCCGCCGCCGAACACGGCGACCGGCACCAGGGAGAGCGCGAACGTGACCCCGGAGACCACCAGGGCGTGCGTCCTGAGCAGCCGCCCTCCGGCGGCGGCGTCCGCCCGGGACGGCACGAGCAACACGGCGGCTCCGGCCAGCGGCACCCCGAGCAGTGCGATCAACACCCAGCTCACGGCTCGATCACCCCGCCCCACGTCGAGATCAGGTCCGGTAGGGGGGTGAGGGAGATCGGGGAACTCATCCGAAGATCACCGCCCCTACCGCGAGCAGGAGGACTCCGGCGAGGAGGCCGGTGACGTAGAGCTGCGCGTTGCCGTTCTGCGCGAGGCGTGTCAGACCGGCCAGGCTCAGGGTCACCCTGCCGGAACCGCGCACAGCGCCGTCGACCACGCGGTCGTCGGCGCGGGCGACCAGGCGGGCGAGCCGCAGCACCGGCAGGACGAACAGCACACGGTAGGCGGAGTCGACATAGAAGGCCTGCTCGAACGGAGCACGGAAGGGGCCGAGCACACGGGCCGGATCGCTCAGAGGGTCGCCACGCCAGACGACGTAGACCACACCGGCTCCGAGCAGTGCCAGCACGACGCCGAGGGCGGCGGTGCCCCAGTGAATGTCGGCGATGCCCGCGAAGCCCAGGAGCAGTGCGGGCACCGCGAGGACCGTGATCGGCCAGAACATGGTCGCCGGAGCCTCACGGGCGTCGAGGACGTGGGCCGTGCCGGGCTCGGGCTTGGGGAGCGCGACGGCGGGGCGTTCCCCGAAGAAGGTCCGCAGCCACGCCCGGGTGGCGTAGGCACCGGTCACCGCGACCGTGGCCAGCGCGCAGCCGTACAGGAGCAGGGCCGCCGCGTCGGTGAGCGATCCTGTGGCCAGGGCCCGCTCCATGCTCACCAGCACCTCGTCCTTGCTGAAGAAGCCGCTGGCCGGGGGAAGGCCCATCAGGGCGGCGAAACCGATGGTCATCGCGACGAAGGTGACGGGAAGCTCCCTGCGAAGGCCGCCCATCGCGCTCATGAGATTGGAGCCGACCGCGTGGATGACGGCTCCCGCGCAGAGGAAGAGCAGCGCCTTGAAGGCCCCGTGCGTGATCAGATGGAAGATCGCGGCGCTCTCCGAGCCCGCGGCCAGGGCACCGGCCATGTAGGCGAGCTGGCTGATCGTGGAGTAGGCGAGGACTCGTTTGAGGTCGTCCTGTGCCAGGGCGGCCAGCGCGGCGCCGAGCATGCCGAGCGCGGCGACGACCGCGAGCACGTCCAGGGTCGGACCCGCCTGGATGAAGACGGGGTAGAGGCGGGCGACGAGGAAGATACCGGCCGCGACCATGGTTGCGGCGTGGATGAGCGCGCTGATCGGGGTCGGGCCCGCCATCGCGTCGGGGAGCCAGGTGTGCAGCGGCACCTGGGCGCTCTTTCCCGCGACCCCCGCGAGCAGCAGCATGGTCGCGGTGACGATCGTCCCGGAGGACATCTCCGGGACCTTGGCGACGACGTCGGCGATCCTGAAGCTTCCGGCCGCCGTGCCGAGGACGAAGACGCCGAACAGGAACCCGACGTCACCGACCCGGGTGACCAGGAAGGCCTTGACCGCCGCCCGGGAGTTGGCGCGGTCCTCCCACCAGTGGCCGATCAGCAGGTAGGAGCACAGACCCATGATCTCCCAGCCCACGTAGAGGACGAGGAGGTCCGCCGCGTAGACGACCAGGAGCATGGCACTGGTGAACAGGCTGATGAACGCGCTGTAGGACGGGTAGCGGCGGTCGGCGGCCAGGTAACCGACCGAGTAGACCTGCACGGCCAGCGCGACCACGGTCACCAGCACCGCGATCGACGCGGCGAGGACGTCGACGAGCAGGCCGACCGAGATCGGCAGCGAGCCCGTGTGAATGACGTCGAGCGTCCCGGTGACGCCGTCGATCGCCGACGGGCCCGTGGAGGCACCCGTTCCGGAGAACGGCCCGCCTCGCCGCCCGTCCGTGCCGGTCCAGTCGGCGTAGACCAGCCAGATCGCGAGCACCGTGGAGATCGCGGTGGGGACGACCGCGATCCAGGCGGCCCTGCGGTTCGCGGCCAGATCGGCGGGTCCGCCCCGGGCGCCCCGGGGGAACCGTGAGCCCAGAAGCCCGACGGCCGCGGCGATGAACGGAAGCAGAATGACGACGGCGGCGACGGTGATCACGGTATCTCCCCCGCCCTGTCGGCCTGGCCCGGCAAAGGGGCCGCGGGACCGGACGCGGCGCCGGGCGACCGGGCGGGGTCCCGACTTCGGACGTGGCGCTCACTCCGGATCCGGTCCCCGCTGCGGGCCCGCTCCTCGTCGCCGTCCTCACTCCGGGCCCGTTCCTCGTCGCCGTTCCCGTCTCCTGCGGCGCGCGTGCCGGTGCGCCTACCGGCGGCGGTATCGGTGCCGCCGGTGGGGGCTGCCTCGGTGTCGACGGGCTCGGCCAGGGCGCGGAGCCGGTCGAGGTCCACGGTCTGGCGGTTGCGGTAGAGAGCGAGGATGATCGCGAGACCGAGGCCCACCTCGGCTGCGGCGATCACTATGACGAACAGCGTGAGGACCTGGCCGCTGTGCAGCCGGTCACGCAACCACACGTCGAACGTGACGAGGTTGAGGTTGACCGCGTTGAGCATGAGCTCGACGGACATCAGGACGAGGATCGTGTTGCGGCGGGCGAGCACGCCGTACACCCCGATGGAGAACAGCAGCGCGGAGACGATCGCCGGATAGACGACGTGCACGTCATTCCCTCCCGCGGATGTCGGTGCGGGACAGGACGATGGCACCGATGAGGGCCGCCAGCAGGAGGACCGAGAGCACCTCGAAGGGAAGCACCCAGTTGCGGAAGACGCTGGAGCCGATCTCCTTGGCCGATCCCGCGCCCGGCTCCAGGGGAGCGTAGGCCGTGCGGAAGCCGTCGACGATCACGGTGACCAGCACCACCGCGGTGGCCGTCGCGACGAGCACGGCGGCGGGCCTGTTCCGGCTGTCGAGGTCGGCGGCCCTGCCGATCGGGGCACGGGTGAGCATGATGCCGAACAGCAGCAGGACCACGATCGCGCCGACATAGATCAGCACCTGGACCCACGCGACGAACTCGGCCGTCAGGACGAGATAGCTCCCGGCGAGGGCTCCGAAGCAGACCACCAGCCACAGGGCGGCGTGAACGAGCTGTCTGGTGGTCACCACGAGCAGCGCCGCCCCGACGGCCACCGCGCCCAGCAGCAGGAGGACGATCTCCTGCCCGGTCGGTGACAGGTAGGACGGCACCTCGGTCACGTCTCCTCCTCGGGCTCTCCACTCGGGTCCGTGGCAGAAGTCTGCTCTGGCGTACCCGTTGCCGGGGGGACGCCACCCTCACCTGTGGATAACTTCTCGGCGGACGGGCCGCCTGTGGATGACTCACCCGTGGATGGGGCGTCCTTCTTGGGAAGTGCCCCGGGCGGCCTGATGGCCCGGACGCTCGCGTGTCCGGCGGAGGCGCGCCGCGCAGGCCTCTCCGGTCCCCGTCCGGTCGGGGCGGGTGCCGGAGATGAGGGGGAAGGAGGCTCCGTAGAAGAAGGGGCGGCCGTACCGGAGCCCGCCGTGGCGGCGGACTCGCCCTCGTCGGGAGCCCCGGGCACCGGGCCGGTTGGACGGGTTTCCTGGCCGGAGGGCCCCGGCGCCGCGCCGGACACCGGCTCAACCGGCCCGACCGGCCCGACCGGCTCGACCGGTGCAACCGCCTCAACCGGCTCGGCGGGCTCGACTGTGCCGGCCGGCGCAACCGCCTCGACCGGCCCGGCGGGCCTGCCGGGCTCAACTGTGCCGGCCGTGTCAGCCCCGGCCGCCGCACGGTCCGCAGCGTCACCTCTGCCCGCCGTACGGCCGCCCGCCCCGGGGCCGCCAGACGCACGGCCCGCAGCCGCGCGCCCCCCGGCTCCCGATCCCGGGGGTCCCGACGCCACAGGCGAGGGGGTGACCGTCGTGCCGGGGGGAGCGCCCGCCCCTTCCCCACCGGGACGGACGACACCGGGACCAGCGCGAGACGGGACGGGGCGGGAGGTGGCGGCCAGTTCCTTCGGCGGGTCGGCGTTCGGCTCGTGCGCGGGCGGCGGGGGCACGGTCGCGGCCCACGCGGCCAGCTTGTCCTTCTCATGGAGGAGGTTGCGGATGTCGCCCTCGGCGTACTCGAACTCGGGAGACCAGAACAGGGCGTCGAAGGGGCAGGCCTCGATGCAGATCCCGCAGTACATGCACAGGGAGAAGTCGATCGCGAAGCGGTCGAGCACGTTGCGGGCGCGGGGACGGCCCCCCTCGGGGGCGGGGAGGGTCTCCTTGTGGGAGTCGATGTAGATGCACCAGTCGGGACACTCACGGGCACAGAGCATGCACACCGTGCAGTTCTCCTCGACCAGGCCGATCACCCCCCTGCTGCGGGGAGGCAGTTCCGGCTGGACTTCGGGGTACTGCTGAGTCACCGACCTGCTCAGCATGTGGCGAAGGGTGACGGAGAGCCCTTTCGCCAGCCCCACTCCTGGTATCCGTGCCACAACTCAACATCATGACGCATGAGCCCCCGCCCGGGAATGCGGCGGTGCCCGGTAGAGCCCTCGGGAAAGCGGCTCGGGGCAGGGACGATCCCCAGACACCCCAAGTTATCCACAACAGTTATCCACAGTCTGTGTGTTCGGCTGTCGTCTTCCGCCACAGAATCACTCTGGAAGAGGACTGCAAGAGACCTCAGAAATACGTATTCTTCGCCACATGTCCCACCAGTACGGTGCCTCCTGGCACAACCAGCCGCCGCCCCAGCGATCCAACACGGGGCTGAGTGTGGTGTGGACGTTGGTCCCCCTGTTCACCTGTGGCATGGGGACGCCCTTCATCATGGCCTACGCCGCCCGCAGGCTGCGGAGCCCGCTCCTGGCCCTGTCGGCGGCCCTCTACGCCCTGGGCATCGGGGTCTTCGTCATCGGAATCGTGTCCTACGACGACACCGACCTGATCCCGGGCTGGCTGAACGCCATCATGACGGTCGGACTCTTCGGGAGCTGGCTCGGCGGACTGGGGCACGCGCTGATCATCAGGGGATCGGTCTTCTGGCAGGGCGCGCCGGCCCTCCACAGGCCGCCGCCCCAGATGCCGCCCCCTGTACGGCCCGCGGTCCCGGCCGTGCCGTACCCGGTCGCACCGACCCTGCCCTCGAACATGACCTCGAACCCACCGACGAACATGCACCCGCCCGTCCACCGGCCCCATCCCCACGCCCACACCCGCGTGTCCCATCCGCAGCCCCAGCACACCCAGCAGCAGCACGGACCCCAGGGCTGGCTCGGGCCGTACCGGCTGATCGGCGACCTGGGGAAGGGCGGTCAGGGAACGGTCCACCTCGCCCTCACACCGCAGGGACAGAAGGTGGCGATCAAGGTGCTGCACCAGCACCTCACCGGCAACCAGATGGTCAGGGAGCGTTTCCTGCGCGAGGTGGAGGCGACGCGCAAGGTCGCGACCTTCTCGACGGCCAGGGTGCTCGACGTGAACATCAACGACGACCAGGCCTACATCGTCAGCGAGTACGTGGACGGCGTCTCGCTGGAACAGCTCGTCCGCGAGCAGGGGCCCCGCACCGAGGACGGCCTGACCCGGCTGGCCCTGGCCACGGCGGGCGCGCTGGCCGCGATCCACAAAGCGGGCGTCGTGCACCGGGACTTCAAGCCCGCCAACGTGCTGATCGGCGCCGACGGGCCACGTGTGATCGACTTCGGCATCGCCCGCGCCCTCGACCAGGTCACCGCGACATCGGGCAACATCATGGGCACCCCCGCCTACATGTCCCCCGAGCAACTCGCCGGAGGGGCCGTCGGTCCCGAGTCGGACGTGTTCAGCTGGGCGGCCACCATGATCTTCTCCGCCTCAGGACGCGCCGCCTTCGGTGAGGACACCATCCCCGCCATCCTCAACCGGGTGATCAACCAGCATCCCGACCTGTCGGCCCTGCCCCAGTCCCTGCGCCCACTGGCCGCAGCCTGCCTGGACAAGCAGGCGGCCAACCGGCCGACCGCGGCCGACATCATGCTGCGGATCGTGCAGTAGGCCGCGCGACGGCCGGTGACTCCTTACCGAGCGACGCTCCACCTCCACCGCCGATCTCACCGGTGGCTGGGCCTGCTACCGGCAAGGGGAGATCGTCTATGCCCCTACCGGGCCAGGCGCGGCTTCCGCGGGCCCGGTTTCGACCCGGCCAACACGCCCGCTCTCTGGGAGCGCGCCTGGTAGTCGTGCCGACGGCCCTGGAGATCAAGGCACCGCGTCCCGCGCCCCGGCCGTCAGGTCGAGGTACTCCTGACGGCTCAGCGTCCTGGTCTCCAGCTCGAAACCGTTGCGTACGGCGAAGCGCTCCGCCTCCTGCGGATCCCAGCGGCCCGGCAGGTGAAGCAGCCCGTCCCCGACGACCAGCCCGGTGACCCCGGACTCCGCCGAGTACAGCAGCAGCCTGGAGGCGTCGATCTCACGGGTCCTGCGCGCGGTCTCCAGCAGCAGCCTGCCGTGGACGACGACCAGGCGGCACGGGGGCTCGCCGTGCCGCGTGAGGACACGGCCGCGCGCACCGCGCCTGCGGACCCGCCGCCTGCCGGCCCCGACCACGACGACGGCGCCCACCACGGTCAGCACGGCCAACACCAGGGCCGCGACCCCCAGCGGGCCCATACTCCTGCGAAGGTCCCCGCCGGGGTTGGCCATGGTGAGGACGACCAGCGTCACGAAGGCGGCGCCGTAGGCGAGCACCAGCCACATGAGCCAGAAGAGGAGCTGCTCGCGCCACCAGATCCTCGGCGAGCCCTTGGGCGGCATCAGACTCCTCACCCCGGGCACGCGCAGCCGGGGCAGGGGCGGGGGCGGCCTGCGCCACGTCACCGCCCGCCACGCCGGTGACCTGCGGGCGAGCGCCGTACGGGCCTCCTCCCCCGTGGTGAACTTCCTGATCTCGAACCCCAGGCCGCTGTCCCCGGCGAACGCCTCTATCTCGCGGCGGGAGCGGGACCCGGGCGCCTGCAGCATCACCAGGCCGGACTCGTCCAGCACCGCCAGGCCGTACCTCGTCCTGCCCCGGCCCGGGTAGCCGAACAGCAGCAGCGTGCTCGCCCTGTCCCGGCCCGTGAGCGGCAGCCGTACCGAGGGGTGCTCCGGCACGTCGACGACCAGATCGTCGTTCTCCACGGCGAGCGCGAGGGTCATGCGGCTCCTCCCTGGCCTGTGGTCTCAGCCGGCGAGGACCCTGACCACGCCCGTCAGCGCGAGCTGGAGCAGTGCCAGCGGCACGAGCCCGACCCAGGCGAGCCGCTGGAGCTGGTCCTCACGGAGCCGGGGGTAGCTCACGCGGACCCAGATCACCACGAACACCAGGACGGCCACCTTCAGGAGCATCCACACCGGCCCCGGCAGCACGGGACCGTGCCAGCCGCCGAGGAACAGCACGCTGGTGAGCGCGGAGATCACGATGATCCCGGCGTACTCGGCCAGCATGAACAGCGCGAACCTGATGCCGGTGTATTCGGTCATCGGCCCCATGATGATCTCGGAGTCCGCGATCGGCATGTCGAACGGCGGGCGGCGCAGCTCGGCGAGCCCCGCCGTGAAGAAGACCACTGCGCCGATCGCCTGCCAGGGCAGCCACCACCACTGCCAGGCGGCGAGGATGCCCGGCAGGGAGAGCGTGCCCGCGGCCATCGCGACGCTGGAGGCGGCCAGGACCAGCGGCAGCTCGTAGGCCATGAGCTGGGCGGCGGAGCGCATCCCGCCGAGGAGGGAGTACTTGTTCCCCGACGACCACCCGGCCATGATCGAGCCGAGCACGCCGACCCCCAGCACGGCCAGGACGAAGAACAGGCCGACGTCCAGGTCGACTCCCACCAGGCCGGGGCCGATGGGCAGGACGACCATCACGACGAGGTAGGGGATCAGCGCGACCGCGGGCGCGAGGGCGAAGACCCTGCGATCGGCCGCGGCCGGGATCACATCCTCCTTCTGGACGAACTTGACGCCGTCGGCGATCAGCTGGGCCCAGCCGTGGAAGCCCCCGGCGTACATCGGGCCGAGCCTGGCCTGCATGTGCGCCATGGCCTTGTGCTCGGCCTGGCCCGCGACCAGCGGCAGCACCAGGAAGGCCGCGACGATCGCGACGAGCCTGACGGCGACCTCGAGCACCTCAGTCATCGCGCCTCCAGTCAGGCGATCCCTTGGTCGCCGCGCCCCGGGCGCGGGACTTCTCAGCCATCGCGCCCCCAGTCAGCGGGCACGCCGGGCGGGAGCGTCTTGCGGCGGCTCGGCGAGCCGTGCTCTGACTCGCCGGGCTCCTTGGCTCCCGGCCACGCCTTGGCGACCCTGGCGGCCAGCACGAAGTCCTTGCGCAGCGGGTGGCCCTCGAAGCCCTCGGGCAGCAGCAGCGGGACCAGGTTCGGGTGCCCCTCGAAGATCACTCCGAACATCTCGAAGGTCTCGCGTTCGTGCCAGTCGGCGCCCCTGAAGACGCCGACCGCGCTGGGCAGCCTGGGGTCGGCGCGGGACACGCGGGTGCGCAGCAGCAGGCGTTCCCGCGAGACGGGGTCGAACACGTGGGCGACGACCTGGAACCCGTCGGGCGGGTCGTCGACCGCGGTGAGCCAGTCGAAGAACTCGTAGCCCGTGGAACGGGCGAACCCGAGCAGGTCGATCCAGTCGGCCGCCTGGACGTCCGCGGTGACCTCTCCGGAGGACTCCGACACCTGGACGCGTGGGCCGTACCGCTCCATGAGCACGGCGGGAGCCCGCCGCGGGTCGCGCGCGAGGTCAGACATAGCGGTCACCCAGGTTCTCCGCGGCGATCTTCTCCTGGAGCATCATGATGCCGTGGAGCAGCGCCTCCGGGCGAGGCGGGCAGCCCGGCACGTAGACGTCCACCGGGATGATCTGGTCGACTCCCTTGGTCACGCAGTAGGAGTCCCAGTAGGGACCGCCGGAGTTCGAGCAGGCGCCGAAGGAGATCACGTACTTGGGGTCGGGCATCTGCTCGTACAACCGCTTGACCGCCGGGGCCATCTTGTCGGTCACCGTGCCCGAGACGATCATCAGGTCGGCCTGCCGGGGACCGTTGGCGAACGGGATGACCCCGAATCTGATGAAGTCGTGGCGGCTCATCGAGGTCGCGATGAACTCGATCGCGCAACAGGCCAGCCCGAAGTTGAAGGCCCACAGCGAGTAGCGGCGCCCCCAGTTGAGGATGAAGCGCATGGGTTTCGGGGCCAGCCGGGAGACCGGTCCAACGGTGGGCATCGGAAGATCCGCCATGCCACTCATTCTCCTCCAGTGCCGTCAGCGGCACCGCCGGGACGCCCGCCCGGCCGTCAGGCCCAGACGAGCACGCGCTTGCGCCAGGCGTACAGGATCCCGAGCGCGATGAAGCCCAGGAAGACGAACATCTCGACCAGCGTGGTCATCCCGAAGCCGGGGGCGGCGAAGACCGTCGCCCATGGGAAGAGGAAGACGGCGTCGACCGCGAACACCACGTAGAGATAGGTGAAGACGTAGTAGCGGACCTGCGACTGGGCCCAGCCCTCGCCGACCGGGTCGACGCCGCACTCGTAGGTCAGCAGCTTTTCGGGGGTCGGGCGGGTGGGACGCAGCAGCCGGTTCACCGTCAGCGCCCCGGTCACGATCACCGCCCCGATCGCGAACAGCACGAGGACCACCGCGTAGGAGCCGAAGTATCCGTCCACGGATCTCCCCCTTCCAGAGGTCCTCCAGGGCCACCGGCGGCCCTTGCGGCCATGCTGGCGCCAAGGTCCGGCGGCGCAGGGCAAACGGCCCTCTCTGACCAGCTATAGCAGGATCCGCCCTCTCCGTCACGCAGTGGAGCGGGCAAACCCGATAGGGCCAAAGCCTATGCACCATTAATCCCAAGGAAGAGTAAAAACCCATTTCATCCATTTAGTGTGGTTTTCATGCCCAAAATGCGATTCGTCGCAGGGGTCGCGCTCCTCGCCGCAGCCGTCGCCGGGTGCGGCTCCGTCACCGCGTCCCCCGATGTGGAAAACTCTTTCCCGTCGGAGCCTACGATGATCAACTATGTGGACCCCTCGGGGGTCCACGGGCTGAACGTGCGCACCGTGGCCGCGGGCGACTCCGCCGACCCGCACATGTACGCCGCGTACCCCTCGATCGACGACGCGCCCCGCCTCAACGAGAAGCTCCTCAAGACGGTGAAGGAGCAGCTCGACCGCTTCGGGCGCGACGCCTCGCGGGACGCCGACCTCCCCCACCGCGAGTTCAACATCGACTGGCAGCTCGCCGCGGCGTCCGACCAGGTGATCGGCGTACGGCTGCGCATCGGCGAATCCGTCGGCGCCGGCTGGTCCGAGTCCAGGACCACCGTCTGGTATGACCGCACCGACAGCCGCGTTCTGGACTCGGCGGCCCTGCTCAAGGACCGTCCCGCGCTCGAGGAGCTGGCCTCGATCGTCAGGGACCGGCTGGCAGGCCCGCGGCGCGAGACGAGTTCGCGCACGGTCAAGGCCGATCCCGGGCTCTTCGACTCCCTGGGCTTCAACCCGCGCGGCGACCTCGTCGTCGAGTTCGACGACAACCAGGTGGGGGCGGCGTCCCTCGGCCGGGTCGCGGTCGCGGTCCCGGCCTCCGAGGCCGAGCCCCTGCTGTCCGCGACCGGGGCGCGGGCCCAGCGGGCCGCCCTGAAGACGACGAGCGAGCCGGGATCCAAGCTGTGGAAGGAGTTCATCGCGGAGGCGGGCACCGCCAAGCCCCCCGCGGCGAGCTCCCAGACCGGCAGCGTGGACTGCGCGAAGGCCAAGTGCGTCGCGCTCACCTACGACGACGGGCCCGGCCCGGACACCGGGCGGCTGCTGGACCTCCTCGGCGCGGATCACGCCAGGGCCACCTTCTTCAGTCTCGGCGCCAACGCCTCCGCCCGTCCCGAGCCGCTCAAGCGGATGATGCGGGAGGGGCACCTGGTGGCCAACCACACCTGGTCCCACCGGGACCTGACGGCCCTCACCGACAACAGGATCACCGACCAGCTCAACCGCGCCCAGTACGCGATCACCCAGACGATCGGGCAGGTCCCCGCCCTGCTGCGCCCGCCGTACGGCGCGACCGACGACAGGATCGCCTCCATCGCGGCCGGGCGCGGCCTCGCGGTGGTCCGCTGGAGCGCCGACAGCAGGGACCTGCGCACCGCCGACCCCAAGGTCATCGCGAAGAGGGTCGTCGCGGAGGCGAAGCCCGGCGCGATCATCCTCATGCACGACGTCTATCGCCCGACCGTCGACGCGACGCCCGAGATCCTGCGGCGGCTGCGGGAGAAGGGATACACCTTCGTCACCGTCCCCGAGCTGTACGGCTCGCTGGGGATGCTGCCCGGCGGCACCTACAATTCCGGCGACTCGACGGGCTGGAACGATCTCGGCGGCCCGAAGTCCTCCGGCGACACCCAGGCGCCCCTGCAGCGGCCCACCACGCCATAGCCGGAGGCTATGAGTACATAGCCAGAGGTGATGAGGCTGTTTTCCATGCGACGCATATAGTTAGGCATCGTGACCCTAACCGTCCTCTTCGGCCGCCTGCACGTGGATCTGTGCCGGCTCGCCGCTGGGCTGTGTCGGGCCAACCGTTCGCGATCGTGACCCCCGCGCGGGCCGTGTCCCATCCGGCCCCACCGCCAACGCGCAACGCCCGAGTCGACCTCCAACTCAGCGGCTGCCGAGGATCTGCGACATATGTCACACTCCTCCGCCGAGTGGAACGCGAAAACACACCGCGTTACTCCGAGGGATCTAGCATGGAACTGAGAACGTGCCACCATCAACGGCGCCCTTTCGCGTCGAGGAGGACTGAGCTGTGACCAAGCAGGTTCAGCAACTCGACCGCGTCATCATCCGGTTTGCCGGAGACTCCGGCGACGGCATGCAGCTGACCGGTGATCGCTTCACGTCGGGAACGGCTGAGTTCGGCAACGACCTGTCGACCCTTCCCAACTTCCCCGCGGAGATCCGCGCCCCCGCAGGAACCCTGCCGGGTGTGTCGAGCTTCCAGCTTCACTTCGCCGACCACGACATCCTCACCCCGGGTGACGCGCCGAACGTCCTGGTCGCGATGAACCCCGCCGCGCTGAAGGCCAACCTCGGTGACCTGCCGCGCGGGGCCGACATCATCGCCAACACCGACGAGTTCACCAAGCGCAACCTGCAGAAGGTCGGCTACGACGTCAGCCCGCTCGAGGACGACTCGCTCGCCGAGTGGCGTGTCCACCAGGTTCCGCTGACCTCGCTGACGGTCAGGGCGCTCGAGGGCTTCGACCTGTCCAAGAAGGACGCGGAGCGCTCGAAGAACATGTTCGCCCTCGGTCTGCTGAGCTGGCTCTACCACCGGCCGACCGAGACGACGATCAAGTTCCTCGAGAACAAGTTCGCCAAGAGGCCCGACATCGCGAAGGCCAACATCGCGGCCTTCCAGGCCGGCTGGAACTACGGCGAGACCACCGAGTCCTTCTCGGTCTCCTACGAGGTCAAGCCCGCCAAGCTGCCCCCGGGCGTCTACCGCAACATCTCCGGCAACCAGGCGCTCGCCTACGGTCTGATCGCCGCCTCCGTGCAGTCGAAACTGCCGCTGTTCCTCGGGTCCTACCCGATCACCCCGGCCAGCGACATCCTGCACGAGCTGTCCAAGCACAAGCGGTTCGGCATCCGTACCTTCCAGGCGGAGGACGAGATCGCCGGCGTCGGCGCGGCACTCGGGGCCGCGTTCGGCGGAGCGCTCGGCGTCACCACGACCTCGGGCCCCGGCGTCGCGCTGAAGGCGGAGACCGTCGGCCTCGCGGTGACCACCGAGCTGCCGCTGATCGTGGTCGACGTGCAGCGCGCCGGACCGAGCACCGGCATGCCGACCAAGACCGAGCAGACCGACCTCCTCATGGCCATGTACGGCCGCAACGGCGAGTCGCCGCTGCCCATCGTCGCGCCCGCGACCCCGTCCGACTGCTTCGACGCGGCGATCGAGGCCACCCGCCTCGCGGTGAAGTACCGCACGCCGGTCATGCTGCTGTCCGACGGCTACCTGGCGAACGGCTCCGAGCCGTGGAAGGTGCCCAGCGCGGCCGAGCTGCCGGACATCTCCACCGAGTTCGCCACCGCGCCGAACGGCGAGGACGGCGTGACCTTCCTGCCGTTCAGTCGTGACGCCGAGACCCTCGCCCGCCCCTGGGCCATCCCGGGCACCGCGGGTCTGGAGCACCGGATCGGCGGCATCGAGAAGGCCGACGGCACCGGCAACATCTCCTACGACCCCGGCAACCACGACAAGATGGTCAGGCTCCGCCAGGCCAAGATCGATGGGATCGCCCGGGACATCCCGCCGCTCGAGGTCGACGACCCTGACGGCGACGCGCGGGTGCTGGTCATCGGCTGGGGCTCGACCTACGGCCCGATCGCGGCTGCCGTACGGCGGATCAGGAAGTCGGGGGGCAAGGTCGCCCAGGCCCATCTGCGGCACCTCAACCCGCTGCCCGTCAACACCGGCGAGGTCCTGCGCTCCTACGACAAGGTGCTGCTCCCCGAGATCAACCTCGGCCAGCTCGCGCTGCTGCTCCGCGCCCGCTTCCTGGTCGACATCATCAGCTACAACCGCGTGCGCGGGCTTCCGTTCAAGGCCGAGGAACTGGCCGGCGTGATCCAGGACGTGATCGACAGTGAGTGAGATCCAGAACGGCAGGGGCCTGTCCCTGGTGCCGAAGTCCGACGTCAAGCTGGGCATGAAGGACTTCAAGTCCGACCAGGAGGTCCGCTGGTGCCCCGGATGCGGTGACTACGCCATCCTGGCGGCGGTCCAGTCGTTCGTTCCCGAGCTGGGCCTCAAGCGCGAGAACATGGTGTTCGTCTCCGGCATCGGCTGCTCGTCCCGGTTCCCGTACTACATGAACACCTACGGGTTCCACTCGATCCACGGCCGCGCCCCGGCGATCGCGACCGGCCTGGCCTCCTCGAGGCCCGACCTGTCGGTGTGGGTGATCACCGGTGACGGCGACGCGCTGTCCATCGGCGGCAACCACCTGATCCACGCGCTGCGCCGCAACGTCAACCTGAACATCCTGCTGTTCAACAACAGGATCTACGGTCTGACCAAGGGCCAGTACTCCCCGACCTCCGAGGTCGGCAAGATCACCAAGTCCACCCCGATGGGCTCGCTGGACAAGCCGTTCAACCCGATCTCGCTGGCCATCGGCGCCGAGGCCTCCTTCGTGGCCAGGACCATCGACTCCGACCGCAAGCACCTGCAGTCGGTGCTGCGCGAGGCCGCCGAGCACCGGGGCACCTCGCTGGTCGAGATCTACCAGAACTGCAACATCTTCAACGACAACGCCTTCGAGCAGCTGAAGGACCCGGAGCAGCGTGACGACATCACGCTGCGCCTGGAGCACGGCCGGCCGATCGTCTCCGCCTCGAAGGCGGTACGGCGCGCGGCCGACGGCGGCATCGAGGTGGTCCCGCGCTCCGAGGTGAGCGAGGAGGAGATCCTCGTCCACGACGCGCGCCGCGCCGACCCGTCGCTGGCCTTCGCGCTGTCCCGCCTCGACGAGCCCGCATTCGAGCACGTCCCGATCGGCGTCTTCCGCAACGTGGACCGCCCCTCGTACGACGAGCTGATGGCCGATCAGCTGACCGAGGCCGTCGGCAGGAGCGGCCCCGGCGACCTGGACGACCTGCTGCTCTCCGGAGACACCTGGCGCATCGGCTGACCGGCACGACCGGCCTCCACCCTGGACCGGTCGATCGTGAGGAACAATGACGGGACCGCTCGTTTTGAGCGGTCCCGTTTGCTTTTCCCGGAATCCGGGTTACTTTGCAGGGAAAGTTGATGTCGCCGACATTTGTTGGTCAGACAATTCATGAAAAACGGGGGACCGCAAATCGTGCCACCGCCACGCGGCGACACACCCCGTCTGGCAGGGTCTTATGAAAAAGCATCCGACGGAACTCGTCCCATACGAGGAGAACGCCCATGCTTACGGTGCCGGCATCCGGAGACCGTCTCACCTCTGAGCAGGAAGATCTCAGCCAGTACCGCGGGTCGCACGTCCTGGTGACAGGCGCGACCGGATTCATCGGGGTCCACCTGGTGCGGCGCCTGAGCGCGCTGGGCGCGCGGGTGCACGCCGTCAGCCGCACCCCCCGGCAGGACACGGACGGGCCGGAGACCTGGCACGTCGCCGACGTCGGAGACGCGGAGGCGGTCGAGAAGCTCGTCGCCTCCCTCCGCCCCGCCGTCGTCTTCCACCTCGCCAGCGAGGTGGCGGGCACCAGGGCCCCCCGGCTCGTGCGAACGATGCTGGACAGCAATCTCGCCAGCGTGGTCAACCTCCTGACGGCGGTCGCCGAGGAGAGCCGGGAGACCCGGGTGGTGCTGGCCGGCTCGCTCGAGGAGCTCAGGCCGGACGAGGGCGAGCGGGCCCCGTCCTCGCCGTACGCGGTCGCCAAGTGGGCGGCCAACGGCTACGCGCGGATGTTCCACCAGCTGTGGGACGTGCACGCGACCACCCTGCGCGTCGGAATGGTCTACGGGCCCGGCGACATGAACCTCAAGAGGCTGGTCCCCTACGTCACGCTCTCGCTGCTGCGGGGCGAGGAGCCCGAGATCGGCAGCGGAACGCGTCTGATCGACTGGATCCACGTGGACGACGTGGTCGCCGCGTTCCTCGCCGCGGGCAGGAGCCCGGGAGCCGCGGGCCTGAGCCTCGACGTGGGCACCGGGACGCGCACGTCCATCCGCGAGACCGTCGAACTCATCGTGCGGGTCGCCGACAGCCCGCTGCGCCCCCGATACGGCGCGATCGCCGACCGCCCGCTGGACAGTGCCCGAATCGCCGACATCGCCCCGACCGGTGAGGCACTCGGCTGGCGCCCCGCCATCGAGCTCGAAGAGGGTCTCAGACAGACCGTCGGCTGGTACGCGGAACATCTGTAACGGTCCATCCGGAAACCCGATATCTCACCAGAGACCGGACATCAGATAGCACCGCTCCACGATCAGGGTGCTGGATCAGAAACGAGGAAGTTGGTGCATTCGGTCGTCAACCTCACGGTACACGGCATCGGCCCGACCAACCGTGAACTCGACCCCGGCGAGGACACGACCTGGGTCAGCGTCGAACAGTTCGAGCAGGTGCTCGACGCCGTGGTCGGCCGTCAGGACGTCCGCATCACCTTCGACGACGGCAACGCGTCGGACCTGGAGATCGCCCTCCCCCGGCTGCTCGAACGCGGGCTCACCGCGGAGTTCTTCGTGCTGGCCGGGCTGCTCGGCCAGCCGGGAAGGCTGGAGGAGAGCGGGGTACGGCAGTTGCTGTCGGCGGGTATGCGGATCGGCTCACACGGCTGGGCGCACCGCGACTGGCGGAAGATGGACACGGAGCAGGCGGTCCAGGAGATCGTCGACGCCAACCGGTTCCTGGGTGAGCTCACCGGGCAACCGGTGTCGAGGGTCGCCATCCCGTTCGGCTCCTACGACAGGCACGTGCTCGGCAGGCTGAGGCAGGCGAAGGTGACACGTGCCTACACCAGCGACGGAGGCCGGGCCAAGCCCGGCTCCTGGCTCCAGCCCCGCAACAGCCTGCGCCACGACATCGACGCCACCTGGGCCAACCGGGTCATGGACGGGACCCCGCCGCTGCCGCTTCGCGCCCGCCGAATCGCCTCGCGGACGTTCAAGCGCGTCCGCGGCTGAGCCGCCGGGCGCCCCGCCGCCAAAGCGAGCGAGCGGGCGCCCGGCGGGCGGAGCAGGTGTCTGATCATGCTGGGAGCGCGCTTTGGAACGTAGTAACGGCACCATGCCGGATAACGATGACCCATATATGACGCCTGGTACCCCCCGGATCGCCATAGTGATCGTCACGTACAACAGTGCGGAGGTACTCGAAGGCTGTCTGCGTTCTCTCCGTGACGGCGCCCGAGGCGTCCATCTCGCGCACGTGGTCGTGGCCGACAACGCCTCGAAGGACGACTCCCTCAAGATCGTCGGAGAGGTCACGGACCTTCCCGTGCAGATCGTCCAGCTCGGGCGCAACGCCGGTTACGCCGCGGCGATCAACGCGGGTATCGAGGTCATGGACATCGACGACCTCGACGCCGTCTTCGTGGTCAACCCCGACTGCAGGCTGCGCCCCGGCGCTCTCCTGCCGCTCGCGGAGGCGCTGCAGCGGCCCGGGTACGGCATCAGCGCGCCGCTCCTGGTCAACCCGGACGGCAGCCTGCAACCCTCGCTGCGCAGGATGCCCGCCGTGGGCAGGGCCCTGGTCGAGGCGGTGATCGGCGGGAACCTCGCGGGCCGGATCGGCACCCTGGGCGAGATGGTCACCGATCCGCGGGAGTACGAGAAGGCGGGCGAGGTGGCCTGGGCAACCGGCGCGGCCCTGCTCATCTCGACCGACGTCATCAGGAAGATCGGCGCGTGGGACGAGTCGTTCCTGCTCTACAGCGAGGAGACCGAGTTCTCGTTGCGTGCCCGGGACCAGGGCTGGGCGACCTGGTACGAGCCGTCATCGGTGGTCGAGCACATCGGCGGCGACTCCGCGATCAACCCCATGCTGGCCTCCCTGCTCATCGTGAACAAGGTGACGCTCTTCCGCAGGCGCAGGAGTGCTCCGGCCTCCCTCGCCTACTACCTCGCGGTCGTTCTCGGCGAGGCGCTTCGCGCGCTCATGGGGCGCCGCGTCTCCAAGGCCTCGCTCGTAGCGCTCCTGCGCCCTTCACGCCGCATCAAGAAGCTCGCGGACTGACCCGGGCACCGAGGAGAGACAACGATGAGCATGTCCGCGAGCACGGCTCCCGACGGGCGGGAAACGGCGGGCTTCGCCAAGCCCGCGACGGTGCACACGGTGCGGACGGCCGGGATCGACGCGCTCACCGCGGAGGAACTGGAGGCCTGGCACCTGCTGCGGGCGGCCAACCCGGCACTGGACAGCCCCTATTTCCATCCCGGGTTCGCCGCGGCCGTACACGCCAGCGGGCGCGAGGTACGGGTAGCCGTGGGCAGGGACAGCGCGGGTGAGGTCAGAGCATTCCTGCCCCACCACCGCGAGCGGTCGCTGATCAGGCCCGCGGGCTGGCCCGCCGCGGACTTCCAGGGGCCCGTACTCGCCCCCGGCTCCCGTCTCTCCCCGCTGGACCTGCTCACCGGCGGCGTCCGCAGCTTCGAGTTCGACCATCTCATCGAGGACTGCGCGGACTTCGAGCCGTGGATCGTCTCGCGGCGTCCCTCGCCGTTCCTCGACGTCTCCGGCGGCCTTGACGGATACCTGGGACGCGCGTCGCGCAGCGGCAAGGACAACATGGGCCAGGCCCGCCGCCGCGCCGCCAAGGCCGAGCGGACCCACGGCGCGGTGCGGTTCGTCGCCGACAGCCTCGACCAGGAGGCCCTGGCCCAGGTGATCGAGCTCAAACGCGCGCAGTACGCCGCCACCGGCGCCAAGGACTACTTCGCCACGCCCGACCGCCATGACCTGATGACCCGGCTGCTGCACACCCGTGACTCCTCCTTCGGAGGCGTGCTGTCCACGCTGCACGCGGGCCCGCACCTGCTGGCGGCGCACTTCGGGATACGTTCCGGCGCGGTGCTGCACTGGTGGTTCCCGGTCTACGACCCCGCTTTCTCGAGCCTCGCACCCGGCTGGATGCTGCTGCGCGAGCTCGTCTGCGCCGCTCCGGCGCTCGGAATCACACGCATCGACCTCGGACGGGGTGACGACGAGTACAAAAGGCGTGCGAAAACCGGCGAAACACTGGTATGCCAGGGGATAGTGACGCGTAGCTCGGCCCGGCAGGCACTGCGGAGGGCTCGCGACTCCGTGGTCGAGACGGCGAAGTCGTCCGCGCTCGGCCCCGGCCTGCGAAAGATCGTCCGAGGGTTCCGGAACTTGAACCGTTGACCGCATCCGGGATTCCCTGCGGCGAACACTTCTCGAAAACGTAATGACCGCAAAAAACATCCGGCCGTCGGGTGAGTCGGGCGAGGCTTGGGAAAAACGCCTCCTGCCTCGCGACCGGTCGGCACATGACGCGATGGAGGCAGCGCACAAATGAGAATCAGCGTGTTCGGGCTCGGCTATGTCGGTTGCGTCTCCGCGGCCTGTCTCGCGGCCAGCGGGCACGAGGTGATCGGTGTCGACGTCAACCCCGTGAAGGTCGACCTCATCTCCCGTGGACAGGCACCGGTCGTCGAGGAACGGATCGGCGAGCTGACCGCGGAGGTGGTACGGAGCGGCAAGCTACGGGCGACCACCGACGTCGCGGAGGCCGTCGGCATGACCGAGATCTCGCTGGTCTGCGTGGGCACGCCGTCGGCCCAGAACGGCAGCCTGTCCACCGTCTACCTGGAGCGGGTCGCCGAGGAGATCGGCCAGGCCCTGACGGCCAAGAGCGGGCGGCACACGGTCGTCTTCCGCAGCACCATGCTGCCCGGCACCTGCGCCGACCTGCTCGTCCCGATCCTCGAGAAGGCGTCCGGATATCGGGCCGGAATCGACTTCGGCGTCGCGGTCAACCCGGAGTTCCTGCGCGAGGGAACGAGCGTGCGTGACTTCTTCGAGCCGCCGAAGACCGTCATCGGCGAGTTCGACGCCGCGAGCGGCGACGCGGTCGCCGCGCTGTACGAGGGGCTTCCCGGCGAGGTCTTCCGGGTTCCCGTCGCGGTCGCCGAGATGACGAAGTACGCGGACAACGCCTTCCACGGCCTGAAGATCAGCTTCGCCAACGAGATCGGCGCGATCTGCCAGGCGCTCGGCCTCGACTCCCACCGGGTCATGGACGTCTTCCTCGCCGACCGCAAGCTCAACATCAGCACGGCCTACCTGCGCCCCGGTTTCGCCTTCGGCGGCTCGTGCCTGCCCAAGGACCTGCGCGGCCTGGTCTACGCGGCCAGGCGGGCCGACGTCTCCGTGCCGCTGCTGTCGCACGTCCTGCCCTCGAACGACGACCACCTGCGACGCGCCTTCGACCTCGTGGCCGCCTCGGGCAGCCGCAAGATCGGGCTGTTCGGGCTCTCCTTCAAGCCGGGCACGGACGACCTGCGGGAGAGCCCGCTGGTCGAGCTGGCGGAACGCCTTCTCGGCAAGGGCTACGACCTGCGCATCTACGACGCGAACGTCTCCCTGTCCCGTCTCATGGGCGCCAACAGGGACTACATCGAGAGCAGGCTGCCGCACCTGGGCGACCTGCTGACCAACTCCGTCGACGACGTGCTCGCACACGCCGACGTCTGCGTCGTCGGTTGCAAGGACCCCGCGGTGCTGAGCGCGCTCGAAGGAGCGGGAGACCGTACGATCATCGACCTCGTCCGCCTTCCCGACGCCGAAACGCGCCGGGCACACCCTGGATATGTGGGCCTTGGCTGGTAAAGCACTCATCCTCGTTGAGAACCTCTCCGTCCCGTTCGACAGACGGGTGTGGCAGGAGAGCACCACGCTGCGCGACGCCGGATGGGACGTGCACGTCATCTGTCCCCGCGGCACGAAGCGGGACACCGAGCCGTACGTCGAGATAGAGGGGGTGAAGATCCACCGTTATCCCCTGCGCGCGGCGACCGGCGGCCCGCTCGGCTACGTCCAGGAGTACGGCTCCGCGCTGTGGCACACCTTCAGACTGGCGAAGCGGGTCGGCCGTGTCGACGTGGTGCACGCGTGCAACCCGCCGGACCTGCTGTACCTCGTCGCGAAGAAGCTCAAGCGGCGCGGTGCCCGGTTCGTGTTCGACCAGCACGACCTGGTGCCCGAGCTCTACCTGTCCCGTTTCGACCGGGGTGAGGACTTTCTCTACCGGGCGGTGTGCAGGCTCGAACGGCTCACCTACCGGGCGGCCGACGTGGTGATCGCCACCAACGAGAGCTACCGCGACGTCGCGGTCAGCAGGGGCGGCAAGCGGCCCGAGGAGGTGTTCGTGGTGCGCAGCGCGCCCGCGGTCGAGCGCTTCCGCCAGGTCCCCGTCGAGGAGGAGTTCAAGAAGGGCAAGCCGCACCTGCTGTGCTACCTGGGCGTGATGGGCCCGCAGGACGGCGTGGACTACGCGCTGCGGTCACTGGCCAAGCTCCGCGACGAGCTGGACCGCACAGATTGGCACGCGGTGTTCCTCGGCGGCGGCGACACCTTCGACGACATGGTCGCGCTCTCCCACAAGCTCGGCCTGTCCGACCGCGTCGAGTTCACCGGGCGGGTCTCGGACGAGGATCTGGTGCGCTACCTGTCCGCGGCGGACGTGTGCCTGGCGCCGGACCCGCTCAACCCCCTCAACGACGTGTCCACCATGAACAAGATCATGGAGTACATGGCGATGTCCCGCCCGATCGTCTCCTTCGACCTGCGGGAGGCCAGGGTCTCGGCGGGGGACGCCGCGCTCTACGCCCCCGCGAACGACGAGTCCGAGTTCGCCAAGCTGATCGCCCTCCTGCTCGACGATCCCGAGGAGCGCAGGCGGATGGGAGAGATCGGCAAGGCCCGTGTCAGCGGCCCGCTGTCCTGGGAGCAGTCGAAGAAGGCGCTTCTGGCCGCGTACGAAGCCGCCGTTTCCTGATGTCGAAAATCCCCGGCGTTCCAACGAGAAGGGAACGATCGCGATGAGCGAGCTTCTGCTGAGCGTCACCACCGGCGAGATGACCTCCTTCATGGAGGCCGCCGCCGACGTCCTCGAGGTCGCCGTCGAGGCGGGAGCCACCGCCCTCGGCGGAGTCGCGGGAGGACTGCGACGCCCCTACCTGTGGCTGCGCCGCGGCGCCGTACGGCTGATCTTCGAACGCAGGTACGGCGTGCGGACCTCCGACGTCGTGAGCCTCGAGGAGTTCGGGCTCGCCAACGACGAACGGGTCTACTACTCGGCGGCGAACTGGCAGACCCTGCGGCGCACACTTCCCCGCGAGGACGTCGGCGAGAACGACGTGTTCGTCGACCTCGGCTCCGGCATGGGGCGCATGGTGCTCGAGGCGGCGTGGCGCTACCCCTTCAGGAAGGTGATCGGGGTCGAGCTGTCCGCCCAGCTCAGCGAGATCGCGCGGCAGAACGTCGCGGGCACCCGCCTGCGCCTGCGCTGCAAGGACGTCGAGCTCGTCCAGTCGGACGTGCTCGACTACGAGATCCCCGAGGACGTCACGGTCGTGTTCCTCAACAACCCCTTCAGGGGCGAGACCTTCGCGGCCGTGATGAGGAAGCTGATCGCCACCGTGGACCGGAACCCGCGGCGGGTCACGGTGATCTACTTCAACCCCACGGAGGACGAGTTCCTGACGAGCACCGGCCGCTTCCGCCATCTCCGGACGGTCACCCGAGGACGCAAGAGCCCGCAGGACGGCCCCTTCGGTTCGATCAGGATATACACGATCACCGAGCGGGCCGGTGCCTGACGGGCTCGACCACCGGGGCCGGGCCGCCGGGCCCGGCCGTACGGCGGGCCCGCGCCGGCTATCCGCCCGCCTCGGACCGGCTGCTGGCGTCCGTGCCCCACTGGACCTGGGCGCCCCGCGAGGTGCGCAGCCGGGTCAGGGTCCGGTCCATGAGCAGGACGGCGAGATAGCAGCCCGCATCGAGGAGGTTCACCTTCCCGCCGCTCAGGAGCGCTCCAAGAGAGCCGAGGCGCAGGCGGCCCTCGGGGGCGGAGCGGCCGAGGGCCGCGAGCTGGCGGTTACCGAGGCGCACCCGCACTCGCCGGTTGAGGTGCGCGGAGACGGTCCTCGCCGGACGAACCAGCGACTGGGCCTGCGGCACGACCACCCGCTCGTGGACCGCGAAGCTGCCGTGCGCCCAGCCGTCGTCGGACAGCACGTCCGGTATGGGGAAGACCTTGGCGTGTCCCTCCTCGGTGAGGACGTAGACGCCGACCCCGGCCAGTGCCCTGAATGGGGCGACCAGCTCGTTGTGGACCTTGTGCATGCGCCTGGCGACCCAGCTCACCCCCTCCATGTCCCACACCGGCACGGGAGCGCAGGCGAGCACGCCGGGACGGGCAACGGCGGCGACGAGCGCGCGCACGGACTCCGCGCTCAGCTCGACGTCGGCGTCCAGGTACACCCGGGGAAAGGTCGCGCAGATCTCGTCGCCGAGACGCAGCGCGTTGGCCTTGCCCGGCACCGGCGTCTCCAGGACGCGCACACCCGGCCGCCTCGCGACCTCGGCGGTGCGGTCGGAGCACGCGTTGGGGACCACGATCACATCGAACTCACCGGGCTCGGTGCCCGCGAGCAGCCGGTCGAGGTTGCCCGCGAGGACCGCCTCCTCGTTGTGCGCGGGCACGACGACACTGACCACGGGGTACCGCTCGCCGGACGGCTCCGGCCGCCGCGGGACGTCCTCATCGGTGGTGCCGCTCACCGGCCCGCCTTCCACCTCTTGAAAGGAATCACAGCATGAGAGTAGAACGAACCGCCATCGACGGGGTGTTGTTGTTCATACCGACGCCGCACCGTGACGACCGGGGATTGTTCACCCGGACCTTCGACACCGCGACGGCGGAGAAGGCCGGACTGGACCCGGCGCGCTTCGTGCAGGACAGCCAGTCCCGCTCGCGGCGCGGAACGATCCGCGGGATGCACGGCCGCTCGGGCCGGGGTGAGGCGAAGCTGGTGCGCTGCGCCCGTGGAGCGGTGCACGACGTCCTCGTCGACGCCCGCCCCGACTCGCCCACCTTCGGCCAGCAGATCTCGGTGCTGCTCGACGACGAGGCGTTCGTCACCCTCTACGTACCGCCGGGCATGCTGCACGGTTTCCAGGCCCTGACCGAGCAGACAGACGTCTGCTACCGCATCGACAGGGAGCACGACCCCGACGAAGACCTGTCGGTCCGTTACGACGATCCCAAACTAGGTATTCACTGGCCGCTTCCGGTCTCTTCGATCAGTGAGCGAGACCTTTCCGCAGGATCGTGGGCACAATTGCAGCGGCGGCTCATCGGCCTGGACGTGGCCCCTAGCGTGACGGAGTGAACGACGATGCGACGGCTCATCCCGCTTGGTGTCCTGGCAGCCGTCGCGCTCGCGTTCCTGACGGCGTGCAGCCCCTCGGGGGCCATCACACCGACGCCCAGCGTCTCGCCCAGCCGCGTCGCCGTCCGCTGCCCCGGCAACCCGACCCCTGCCTGCACCGGCGTGCCGCCGGGCACGAAGCTGGTCGAAACGCCCCTGACCGAGGCGGGCGCCTACCGCGTCACCAAGCCGGGGGACGTGCTGGACGGCGTGCACATCGCCGGTGACCTGCTCGTCGCCGCCGACGACGTGACGATCAGGAACAGCCAGATCGACGGGCTCGTCATCAACGCGCTCGGCCCGAGGACCTTCCGGTACACCATCGCCGACTCGACCATCGGCCCGGCGACCGGCTGCCAGTCCCTCCCCGGCGTCGGGCAGGACAAGTACACCGCCATCCGGCTCCACATCCGCAACCACGGCGACGGCTTCAGGGTCGGGGGCGACAACGTCGTGATCCACGACTCGTTCGTCCGCCTGTGCTCGAACCCCGACGACCACTCGGATGGCATCCAGACCTACGGCGGCGGCAAGGGACTGATCTTCAACCACAACACCGTCGACCAGCGCGGCGTCAAGGACATCACCGCGCCGATCTTCCTGACCGACCCGCGGATCGAGAACGCCGTCGTCACCAACAACCTCGTCATGGGGGGCACCTACAGCATCCAGCTGAGGAACGGACGGGGAAAACTTGTCATGCGAGGCAACAAACTGGTCGACAAGTCCTGGGTTTACGGGCCGGTTGATTCCGACTGCGGAAAGATCGACTGGGCGGACAACACGCTGGTCACGATTGACGAGAACTACCGCGTCACCTCGACCGTCGGCCCGCTGAACTGCGTAGGCTGAGCCGCTCGCGGTCTTCGGGAGGGCGGCGGACCCGGCGACCGCACCCCCTACACGAAGAACTGGATCTTCGCACGGTCATCAGACCGATATGCCATAACACTTAGAGTAATAGTCGGAAAGTAATGCGTATCTGTGACCTCAGTCGCAACAATGGCCCCTGTACGAGGACCAAACAGACATGTTGTCGAGCCGGCTCTGAGTCGGCGCGGAGGTCAGAGAAATGGCCAGTACACACCCCCCACGCCGGGGTGGGGAACCCCAGAGCGACTTACCCCGTCGTAAGCGATCACGGCCCGGCCTGGTGGCGATCCTGATCGTCGCCCTGGTGGCGATATCCGTCCCGGCTGTCTGGGTCATCACCCGCAACAGCGGCGATGTCACCATCAAGCCCGTGGCGGAGGCCAAGCCCGTGGCCCAGGAGGAACCGGAGAAGCCGCAGGAGACCAGCTTCTGGTCGTCGAGCACCGAGGTCAAAGCCTCGACGCACGCCGACCGCGCCCCTGTCGAGCTGGGCACGCGTTTCACCGCCGCCAAGAGCGGCTCGGTGACGGGAGTGCGCTTCTACAAGGCCCCCGGCGAGAAGGGCAAGCACACCGGCAGCCTCTGGGACGCGAAGGGACACCGCCTCGCGCAGGTCACGTTCGCGGGAGAGAGCCCCTCCGGCTGGCAGGAAGCCAGCTTCTCCTCACCGGTGCGCCTTGAGGCGAAGCAGATCTACACGGTCTCCTACCACTCCACGAACGGCACGTACGTGGGCACCCAGGGCTCCGTCCCCACCAGGTCCGGTCCGCTGAGCACGACGTCGCGGAACTCCGGAGTGTTCGGGTACGGCGGCAACGCCTTCCCCAAGCAGTCCAACCCCAAGGGCTACAACTACTGGGTCGACGTCGTCTTCAGCTGGGGCAACCGCCGGCCGAGGCCGGGCGGCACGCACTCACCCCGGCCGACCGTGACCGTGACCGCGAGCCAGACCGGTCTCCCGACCCCGACCACGGGTCCGAGCGGGACGATCAACCCCACCTCGACCGGCAGCCCGAGCCCGAGCACCGATCCCACGGTGACGATCAGCCCGACCACGGGCTCAACCGTGACGGTCAGCCCGACCCCGCGTCCCACTCCCACGGGGAGTCGCTGGCCGACCTCGCGTCCCACTCCCACGTGGACCCGCTGGCCGACCTCGCGTCCCACCCCCACGTGGACCCGCTGGCCGACCCCGCGTCCCACCAGGACCCACACCCCGACCCCGACTCCGACCCGCACCCACACCCCGACCCCCGAGCCGACGCTGTCCCCTGAGCCGACGGACAACCCCGGCCCCGGAGGCCGTACCTGCGTCGACTTCCCGACTCCCGCCTGCACCGGCGTCCCGCCCGGCACGAAGCTGACGGAAAAGCGGCTGAACGACGACGGCGCCTACCGGGTCACCACCCCGGGAGCCGTGCTGAACGCCGTGCACATCCCCGGCGACCTGCTGATCACCGCCAACAACGTGACGGTCAAGAACAGCCAGATCGACGGGCTCGTCATCAATGAGCTGGGCCCCAACACCTACAGCTTCAAGATCTATGACTCGACCGTCGGTGTCGCGGACAGGTGCCAGAGCCTGCCCGGCATCGGGGAGAGCAAGTTCACGGCCGAACGCGTGCTCATCAGGAACCACGGCGACGGCTTCCGGGCCTCGGGCGACGACATCGTCATCCGGGACTCGTTCGTCGACCTGTGCTCGAACCCGGGCGACCACTCGGACGGCATCCAGACCTACTACACCGGCAGGGGGCTGACCTTCGACCACAACACCGTCGACCAGCGCGGCGTCGAGGACATCACCGCCCCGATCTTCCTGACCGACCCGCAGATCGTGGACGTCTCCGTGACC
The DNA here is from genome assembly GCF_040689595.1 of Streptosporangium sp. NPDC051023. Taxonomy (NCBI): domain Bacteria; kingdom Bacillati; phylum Actinomycetota; class Actinomycetes; order Streptosporangiales; family Streptosporangiaceae; genus Streptosporangium; species Streptosporangium sp. NPDC051023. The sequence continues at coordinate 43,049 of NZ_JBFBCE010000082.1, forward strand.
AACAACCTCGTCATGGGCGGCACCTACAGCATCCAGCTGAAGAACGCGCGCGGCAGCCTGGTCGTACGGGGAAACAAGATCGTCGACAAGACCTGGGAGTACGAGCCGGTCGAGGCCGACTGCGACAAGATCGACTGGTCGGACAACTCGATCGTGACGATCGACAGGAACTACAACGTCACCTCGACCGTCGGCCCATTGCCCTGCGCGAAGTGACACAGGCCCTCAGGGGCTGAAGAAGACGATGATCCGGCGGGGGGGGGGGGGGGAAACCCCCCCCCCCCCCGGGGGGGCGTTGGGGCGCGGGGGGGGGTCGGCGGGGGGGGGCCGCGCCCGCCCACGACCGGGTCGACCTCGATCGAGGTGACCGC